>CAJXKY010000003.1 GCA_913055675.1 uncultured Halanaerobiales bacterium | reverse complement strand
ATAAATTATCTTATAAATGCTGTATTATAGTCACTTTTACTCTCAAATACTAATTAACTCAAATAGTCTTTTAATTTTTTACTTCTACTAGGATGTCTGAGCTTTCTTAAGGCCTTAGCTTCTATCTGTCTAATTCTTTCCCTTGTTACACCAAACTCTTTACCTACTTCTTCTAATGTTCTTGGTCTACCGTCTTCTATACCAAATCGTAATTCAAGTACTCTTTTTTCTCTATCAGTTAAAGTATCTAAAACATTATCTAACTGGTCTCTTAACAACATATAAGAAGCTGCAGAGGCTGGAGCTGGAGCATCTTCATCTTCGATAAAATCACCTAAGTGACTATCTTCTTCTTCTCCAATTGGTGTTTCTAGAGAAACAGGTTCTTGAGCTATCTTTTTAATTTCTCTAACTTTATCAGCACTCATATCCATTTCCTCTCCAATTTCTTCTGGAGTAGGTTCTCTACCTTTTTCTTGTAATAGCTGTCTCGAAACACGAATTAACTTATTAATGGTTTCTACCATATGCACGGGTATTCTAATTGTTCTTGCTTGATCAGCAATAGAACGTGTAATAGCCTGTCTAATCCACCATGTAGCATACGTACTAAATTTATAACCTTTAGTATAATCAAATTTCTCTACTGCCTTCATAAGGCCCATATTACCTTCTTGAATAAGGTCTAGGAATAGCATACCTCTTCCAACATACTTTTTGGCAATACTAACCACCAATCTGAGGTTGGCTTCTACTAATTGCCTTTTTGCTTCCATGTCACCTTGTTCCATTCTCTTGGCAAGATCCACCTCTTCTTCGGCAGTTAATAAATCAACTTTACCAATTTCTTTTAAATACATGCGAACAGGATCATCTATTCCAACACCCTGGGGAATGCTTAAATCAAGTTCATCATCATCGTCATCATCATCTTCATCATCTGAATCTTCTTCAATTATGTCTATATCCATTTCAGTGAAAATCTCATATATTTTTTCAATATCATCTTCATCTAATTCTACATCTTCCAGGGAACTCATTATTTCTTCATAAGTTAATTCGCCTTCTTCTTTACCTTTTTCTATTAGTTCTTTCACTTGTTCCATATTTTCTGGTTTAATATCTTTATTAGCCATGTATATTACCTCCTTTCCTAAACCTTTAATATCTTAAAATAATCTCGCAAGAGATTATTGATTTCAGACTTACTTTCCTTTACTTCTTTTAATTTATTATAAATTTCATTTTTAGCTCTTTTTTTATAATCCTTCTGTACCATTTCAATCAAAGCCTCAAACTTATCATCACTAACCTCTTGTCTTTCCTTCACAGTCAAAATCATAAAATATTCGAGTAATTCTTCATCTTGAATTTCGTCTTCGATATTCATTTTTTTAATATCTAATCCCTTGTCAACTATTAGGCTAAACGCTTTTCTATATATTCCTGATAAATAATCAGATTTAATCTCATTCTGAATTATTTCAATTCTCTCAGGATTATCAATTAAAGTTTTTAATACCAGATCATGATAGTTTAAATTATCAATATCTTTTTTAGAGTCCTTTTCTTTTATTCTATTCTCATCTTCATTTTCCTGCCTAATTTTTTGATTAAAAGATTTTAAAGCTTCTTGCATGGCATTTTTATCAATATTTAAAATTTCAGCTGTTTTTTTCAAATAAACATCTTGTTCAATAGGGTCATCTATCTGAGAAATAATATTTAAAACCTTTTTAGAGCGGTTAATTCTTTGATTTACATTATAACTTTCGTTTTCATTAACTACACTTCTAATTTTAAATTCTATTAAATTATAAGAAGCATTCATTAATTTTTCAAACTTTTCTTTCCCTTCTTGCTTTATAAAATCATCCGGGTCTTCCCCTTCAGGCAATTCAATAATTCGAACATTTAAATCAGCCTCTTTTAATATCTCTAATCCTTTTAATGTTGCTTTTTCTCCTGCAAAATCAGGATCAAATGCTATATATGCATTGTCAATATATCTTTTCAATATTTTGGCTTGTTCTAAGGTCAAAGCAGTACCTAAAGAAGCAACTGCATTATTCAGTCCATATTTATGGGCAGTTATTACATCAGTATAACCTTCCATGATTATGGCACTATTTGTTTCTCTAAATCCCTTTTTAGCCCAGTTTAAACCATAAAGGTTTTTACTTTTATGAAAAATAAGTGTTTCTGGTGAATTATAGTATTTAGGAGAACTATTG
Organism: uncultured Halanaerobiales bacterium; assembly: GCA_913055675.1. GTDB lineage: Bacteria > Bacillota > Halanaerobiia > Halanaerobiales > M55B127 > M55B127. Next base: position 79,570 of record CAJXKY010000003.1, on the reverse strand, counting down.
TCTTCATCATTTAATCTTCTTCCACCAAAGGCAATAACTTCACCTTGAGAATTAAAAATGGGAAACATAATCCTGTCACGAAACTTATCATAATAATTATCATTTTTGTGCCCTATCAAACCAGATTCACTTAATATTTCATTATCATAATCTCGTTTATTTAAAAAGTTGTGTAAACTGTGCCAGCTATCAGGCGCATATCCTAAATGATATCTTTCTATATCTTTTTCAGTATATCCTCGGTTTGTTAAATATTTATATGCATCATTTCCAACCTGTTTATTTAACAATAGATAATTATAAAATTTAGCAGCCAATTGATGTATTTTAAATATTTTTTCTCTTTTTCTATTATATTCTTTTGAATATCCCTTCGAATCGGGCATTTCCATATTATTTTTCTTTGCTAAAAGGCGTAAACTTTCATAAAAAGTAATATTTTCAATTTCCATTATAAAATTAAAAATATCTCCACCTTTTCCACAGCCAAAACAATAAAAAAATTGATTATCTGGATTAACAGTAAAGGATGGAGTATTCTCTTGATGAAATGGGCAAAGCCCTTGATAATTTTTTCCGGTTCTTTTTAAATTAACGTATTCCGAAACCACCTCTACTATATCAGTTTGCTCTTTTACTTTATCACTAAAATTTTCATTATTTTGTCTCATAATTATCATTCCTGCTATTTATATTATTCTTTAAAATTAAAAAAAATCCTTCAATATTTAATTAGCATATTGTATTGGCACATAGTGATTTATTCAGGAGTTAATGGTAAATTCCTGCATAAAATTTAATTTATTTTACAAACCAGGGTTCTGGAATATAAATATCTTTAGCTATTTTAATAGCGTAACGATCTGACATTCCGGCAATATAGTCAATAATTATCTGTTCGATATTATCATTTGTTCCTTTCAAAAATTCTTTAGGTAATCTCTCAGGATTATCTTTGTAGAAGTCATAAAGTAATTTTATTAATCTCTTCGCTTTTTCTTCTTCTTTTTTTGCTGATGATCCAAAATAAATATTTTCAAAAAGGAAATTTCTTAATTGTTGTGTTGCCTTATAAACTTTCTTGCTTCTTTTTATTTCATTACTATTTTCACTTTCAATAATCATATCCCTAACCATCGTATCTATACGCTGAGAATGCGTTTTACCTAACACTTTTATTGCGTCCTGAGGTAAATCTTCTAACTTAATTAAACCTGCTCTCAAAGCATCATCTATATCATGATTAATATAAGCAATTCGGTCCGCAATTTTAACAATACAACCTTCAAGAGTCTCAGGTTTATTCTCCCCAGTATGATTGGCAATTCCATCTCTAACTTCTTTTGTTAAATTTAAACCAGGAATTTCTTCTTTTCTTTTTTCTAATAAATTTACTACTCTTAAACTTTGTTTGTTGTGTGAAAATTCACCTTCACACACCTGGTTTAACGCTTCTTCGCCGGCATGACCAAAGGGAGTATGACCCAAATCATGCCCTAAAGATATTGCTTCTGTTAAATCTTCGTTTAAACGTAAACTTCGTGCAATTGTTCTTGCTATTTGCGAAACTTCTAAAGTATGAGTCAATCTAGTTCTATAGTGGTCACCCTCAGGAGCAATAAATACTTGAGTTTTGTGTTTTAGTCTCCTAAAAGCTTTTGAGTGAATAATCCTGTCTCTATCTCTTTGAAAGCATGTCCTAAAATCCCCTTGTTCTTCCTTATATTGTCTTCCCTCACTATTAAGACTGAGTTGAGCAAATTTTGAAAGTTCTCTTTCTTCTCTACCTTCAAGATATTTTCTCATAAAATTTTCCCCTTTTTTTTATAATTAAAAGAAAGAAGAATCCATACCCTTAAGTATGGATCCTCCTCTCAATAAAAGTATCCTATATTATTAAAATACTATATTTATTCTTGATCTTCTAATTGAGCTTGAGCAGCTGATAATCTTGCAATTGGAACTCTAAATGGAGAACAAGATACATAATCTAATCCTGCTCTATGACAGAATTTTACAGAACTAGGTTCTCCTCCATGTTCACCACAAATACCTACCTTTAAGTCATTTCTTGTGGAACGTCCTTTTTCTACACCAATTTTCATTAATTCTCCTACTCCTGGTTGGTCCAAGACCTGGAATGGATTATTCTCAAATATATTATCTTCAATATATTGAGCTAAGAATTTACCTTCGGCATCATCACGACTAAAGCCATAAGTAGTCTGAGTTAGGTCGTTTGTACCAAAGGAGAAGAATTCTGCTTCTTCAGCTATTTTATCAGCAGTTAAGCAAGCTCTTGGAAGTTCAATCATTGTACCAATTGAGTACTCTAATTCAACTCCTAATTCATCTAATACTTCTTCAGCAGCATTCTTTGCTACTTCTTTTGTAATTTTCAACTCACTAATATCAGAAACTAATGGAATCATAACTTCCGGGGTTACTTCCTTACCTTCAAGTACTAGCTCTCCTGCTGCTTCAAAAATTGCTCTAACTTGCATTGCATATATTTCAGGATAACTAACACCTAATCTACAACCACGGTGCCCAAGCATTGGGTTAACCTCTTCAAGCCTCTCCATAGCTTTAAGCATATTTTGTTTTTCTTTTAATTTTTCTTCATCATTACCTTTGATTTTTAATTCAGTTACTTCTACAAGTAACTCATCATGATCCGGTAAGAATTCATGTAGTGGTGGATCTAATAATCTAATGGTAACTGGTCTTGCTCCCATCGCTTCAAAAATACCTTTAAAATCTTCTTTTTGCATTGGTTGCAATTTATCTAAAGCTTCTTGTCTTGATTCTTTATCTGCTGCAAGTATCATATCTTGAACTATAGGTAAACGATCTTCAGCAAAGAACATATGCTCTGTTCTTGTCAATCCAATACCTTCTGCACCGTATTCGATTGCTTTAGCAGCGTCTTCAGGAGTATCAGCATTTGTTCTAACTTTGATAGCTCTGAATTTATCTGCCCATTCCATAATTTGGTGAAAGTTTTCATCCATTTCTGGATCAATTGTAGGTGCTACACCGTATGATACTTCACCATTTCCACCATCAATTGTAATATATTCATCTTTTTTTATAGTACGCCCATCTACAGAAAATTCTTCTTTTTCATAATCTACATCAATATCCTCACAACCTGCAACAGCGGGTTTTCCCATCCCACGAGCTACTACTGCAGCATGACTTGTCATACCACCGCGAGAAGTTAATACACCTTGTGCAGCAGCCATACCATGTATATCTTCAGGTGAAGTTTCAGTTCTTACGAGAATTACTTCTTCACCAGCATCACCACGTTCAGCAGCCTCATCAGAATCAAATACTACTTTACCAGAGGCCGCTCCTGGTGATGCATCTAAACCTACTGCTAACATATCAACATCTGCATCTGGATCTATTCTCTTATGAAGTAATTGATCCAATTTCTTAGGTTCAATTCTTTGAACCGCAGTTTCTTTATCAATCAGACCTTCATCAACCATATCTACAGCAATCTTTACTGCAGCACTGGCAGTTCTTTTACCAGTTCTAGTTTGCAGCATAAATAATTCGCCTTGCTGTATTGTGAATTCAACATCTTGAACATCTTTATAATGTTGCTCTAATTTTTCAAATATCTCAACTAACTGTTCATATGCTTCAGGCATATCATTTTTTAGTTCTGAAATATCTTTTGGAGTTCTTACCCCTGAAACAACATCTTCACCTTGTGCGTTTTTCAAATATTCACCATAATATTTCTTTTCACCAGTTGAGGGATTGCGGGTAAATGCTACCCCAGTACCACAATTTTCTCCCATATTACCATAAACCATAGTTTGTACATTAACAGCAGTACCCCAATGATGTGGGATATCATTTAGATTTCTATAACTAATAGCTCTTTCATTATTCCAGGAACCGAATACAGCTGTAATAGCTCTCCATAATTGTTTTTTAGGATCTTCTGGGAATTCAACTCCGGTTTCTTTTTTAATATAAGTTTTAAATTCTTCAACTAATTCTTTTAAAGCTTCTACACCTAAATCGGTATCTACTTCAGCGTCATATTCTTCTTTCTTTTCTTCAATGATTTCTTCAAAATCGCTTCCATCCATACCTAGAACTACGTTACCATACATTTGAACAAATCTACGATATGAATCATATGCAAATCTTTCATTACCGGTTTGTTTTGCTAAACCTTTCACAGTTACATCGTTTAAACCAAGATTTAATACAGTATCCATCATCCCAGGCATAGATTCTCTTGCACCAGATCTAACAGATACTAATAATGGGTCGTCAGGATCACCAAGTTCTTTACCCATTAGATTTTCCAATCTATCAAGGTTTTCTGCCACTTCTTCTTCCAAACCGTCTGGATAATTTTCGTCGTTTTCATAATATAAAGTACACACTTCAGTAGTTATTGAAAATCCAGGTGGAACATTGATTCCCAAATTAGTCATTTCTGCTAAGTTGGCACCTTTACCACCAAGTAAATTTTTTAACCCGGTTCTACCATCAGCTTCTCCACCACCGAAAAAGTATACATATTTTTTTTCTTCTGACATTAAATTAATACCTCCTCTAGTTTTTTGAAATATTAGGTTACTATATTAGTATATAATAACAATTAAATATATTTTATGTTTCAACTAATATATTTATTGTTATCAACCACCTCCTATGAATTCAAATTGCACTAATAGGTTATTTTTTTGTTATAAATTACAATCAATATTACATGCAATTATAAATATTCTATACAAAACTTAAAATACCTGCTTTAAATATTAATTTTATTGTTTATAACTAAAATCCCCTATACTTTTCATCAAGACTTGGATCTGTTTTAATAAAGCAAGTCTATTTTCTTTTACAGATTGATCTTCAGCCATAACCCTTACTTCTTCAAAGAAATCATGAATAGGATCTATTATTTTAATCAAACTATGATAAGCATTTTTCAAATCATTATCTTCTATATAATTATTGACTTCGTTTTTTATTTCTTTATATTCATTATATAATACTTTTTCTTCTTCTTTTTTAAATAATTCTGGGTTAACATCTGTTTCGGTTTTTTCTTTTATAATACTATCCACTCTATTAAAAGCAGTTAAGAAATTCTGGAAAGAATTTTTGTGTTTTACCTCATCTAAAAGACTAACAGCTTTTTTGACAAGCGGAATCGAAAGTGGTAATCCATATAGTACAGTTCGAATTATATCTATATCATAACCTCTTTCTTTTAAAATATATTCTACCCTGTCTAACATAAACTCATGTATCTTATTAATTAGCTCTTCAGAGTTTAAATCCAATTCCTGTTTAGAATTTATAAACACTTCTAAACTATCTTTAAACAGGTTATCAATCTTAACTTCATAATTTAAATCTTCTATAAGTCTAACTATACCTGTTGCAGCTCTTCTTAATCCATATGGATCCTGTGAACCAGTTGGAATTAGGTTAATCCCAAAAAATCCTGTAAGTGTATCAATTTTATCACTTAAACTAACTACTTTTCCAAGCTTCGTACCAGGTAATTTACTATCGGCAGAATCCGGTAAATAATGATCTCTGATAGCTAATGATACATCTTCATTCATCCCATTATTTCTGGTATAAATACTACCCATTACCCCTTGTAATTCGGGGAATTCTCTTACCATTTGAGAAACTAAATCTATTTTAGCATATTTAGAAGCTGATTTAATATTTTTCGACTGTTGTTCACTCATGTCTAATTTTTGAGCTATTTTTTCACTTAATTTAATATTTCTGTTTGTCTTATCATACATACTACCAAGTTCTTCTCTTAAAATTAAACCATTTAAATCTTCTAAAAATTCATCCAAATCTACTTTTATATCTCTTTTGTAATAAAATTCTGCATCATCTAATCTAGCTCTAAGAACTTTTTCATTACCCTCTCTTACATTGTAAATATAATCTTTGCCACCTTCTTTTACTACTATAAACTTATTACTCAAGTTATCATTCTTGTCCCAAAGCGGAAAGTATTTTTGATGTTCTTTTAAAGGTGTAACAATAACCGGCTCCGGTAAATTTAGATATTTTTCTGCAAAACTAGCAAGAAAGGGACTAGGATTTTCAACTAAATGAATAACTTCTTCCATCAATTGATTATCTAATTTGAATTTTAATTTCTTTTCTAAGATTATAGTTCCTACTTCTTCTAATATGATTTCTCTTCTTTTTTGAGGATCTACTATTACATTTGCTTTCTTAAGAGTTCTTTCATATTCATTAACCGAATCAACTTCAAATTCTTGATTAGCCATAAATCTATGGCCCCAAGTTTTATTATCTGATTTTAAATGTTCTAATTGGAATTCAATAGTTTTATCATTAAATAAAGCTAATAACCAATGTATAGGCCGTATAAATTTTAAATCATGATTTCCCCAGCGCATGGTTATTGGTAAATTTACTTCTTTAATTAATCTTTTATAAATTTCTTCTAGTAATAACTTTGTCTTTTTTCTATCCTGTTTAATAACTGCATATAAATAAATGCCCCGCTCTGTATTTCTTTCTTCTAAATCTTCTACTTCAATGTTATGATTACTTGCAAAACCGGTAGCTGCTTTAGTAGGATTCCCTTCATCATCAAAAGCAATATTTTTAGGCGGACCCTTGATTTCCTTTATTTCTTGCTTTTGATATTCAGAAATATCATGGACTTCAACAGCAATTCTACGGGGAGCACCATAGACCTTTATTTTATCATATTCAATTCTATTTTCATCTAATAATTCTTTCATTTTCTTTTTTAAGTTACTATAGATTTCTTTAACTAATTTAGCAGGAATTTCTTCAGTCCCTATTTCTAAAAGAGTTTGATTACTCATTGTTAACACTTCCTTCCAACAATGGAAAATCTAATGATTCTCTTTTCTGTACGTATGCTTTAGCACATTTTCTTGCTAAATCTCTAACTCTTGCAATATAGCCAGTTCTTTCAGATACACTTATAGCTCCCCTAGCATCTAATAAATTAAAAACATGGGAACACTTTAAAGTATAATCATAAGCAGGATAGACTAAATTTTTTTCTGCTAAATTTATAGCCTCATCTTCATATATTTTAAACAAATTATTTAAGTTTTCTATATTTGATTCTTCAAAATTATAGACAGAATTCTCCTTTTCAATCTGTAAATTAACATTTCTATAATTAATTCCATCTACCCATTCAATATCAAATATATTATCAACATCTTGTAAATACATTGCTATACGTTCTAAACCGTATGTGATTTCAGCAGTCACCGGATTACAATCCAAACCACCAACCTGTTGAAAATAAGTAAACTGAGTTATTTCCATACCATCTAACCAAACTTCCCAACCAAGTCCCCATGCACCTAAAGTAGGAGCTTCCCAATTGTCTTCGACAAATCTAATATCATGTTTTTGGGGATTAATACCTAATGCTTTTAAACTATCAAGATACATTTCTTGTATATTATCAGGAGAAGGTTTAATTATTACCTGGTATTGTAAATACCTTTGCAGTCGAAAAGGATTTTCTCCATATCTACCATCAGCAGGTCTTCTACAGGGTTGGACATATCCAGTTCTCCAAGGTTCTGGGCCTAATGATCTTAAAAAAGTAGAGGGACTCATTGTTCCTGCTCCTACTTCAGTATCATAAGGTTGCTCAATTATACAGTTATGATCACTCCAAAATTTATGCAGATTTTGTATCATATTTTGAAAATTCATCCTAAATCATTCCTTCCAATAAAAATAACTTTTTTTATAATACAAATACCTCATCTCAAACAGAGACGAGGTAGATATTTCTACCTTTTTAGTTTTTATCAAATCCTTTTATAATTTGTAGAAAATCTTCAGATTTCAATTTGAAATCTAAATGATATAAAATAAATTTATCAATTAGTTTGTCTATACTATTCAATAAACTATCTTCAACATTTAATCCATCCAAGGAATCTATGCCAGCTCTATAAACCCTTTTTATTAAATCAACTTGCAATTGATTTAAGGTATCAAAATCACTATATTTTTCTCTTACACAGCTGGAACAAATAAGTCCACCTTCTTGAACATTAAAATGTTGTTTTTTTAAAGTTTTATGTTTTACACCACATTCATAACAAAAATATATTCTTGGTTGAACTCCTATATATTTTAAAAATAATAATTTAAAGATTATATTAATCTTATTCAATTCTTCTTTAGAAGCTCTTGCCATTTTATAAAAAGTTGTCAATAAAAGTTTAAATAATGGTTGATTTGGGTGGTATTCCATACCGGCTTTCTCAACCATTTCTGAAAAATAAGAAGCATAAGCCATTTTATCCAAATTATTTCTTAATTCTTCAAACCGATGGATGCTATCCACATTATTTATTCGATCTAAAGAATTATTTTTATAAACTTTTATATAATTATAACAGTAAGGCAAAACGACAGCTGATATTTTGTTGTTTTTTGAATTTCTTGCCTTTTTAACTACAGCTCTTATTTTTCCTTCATCTAGTGTATAGAAAGTTATTATTTTGTCAGCTTCACCCAAATCAAACTGTTTTAATACTAAGGCCTCTGTTTCTATCAAAGACATTAAATTTCCTACTTTCTAATCTTTTGTATCAGTAACTATAGCCACTCCTGAGCTAGCTCCAAGTCTATTGGCTCCTGCATCAAGCATCGACAGTGCATCATCAAAATCTTTAATACCACCTGAGGCTTTTACTCCAATATCTCTTCCTACTGTTTTACGCATAATACTAACATCTTCTTCAACAGCACCATCTGTTCCGAAACCAGTTGAAGTTTTGACAAAATCTCCACCAGCATCTTTTACTATTTCACAAGCTTTTACTATTTCATCTTCATTTAAATAGCAAGTTTCTATTATAACTTTAACGATAACATCTGAAGTAACTCCAGACGATTTTGTAGCATCCTTAACAGCTTTAATATCAGATCTAACTAAGTCATAAGCACCGGATTTGAAAGCACCAATATTCATAACCATGTCTACCTCTTGAGCTCCATTTTTAATAGCATTTTTAGTTTCAAAAGCCTTAGTTTCTGATGTATTTGCTCCTAATGGAAATCCTATTACAGTAGTTACTTTGACAGAAGATTCTTGTAGCATTTTGGTTGCTAATGGAACATAAATAGGATGAATACAAACAGAAGCAAATTGATATTCTAAAGCCTCCTCACATAATTCTTTAATATCATCAACAGTTGCAGTAGCATTTAAATTTGTATGGTCAATCATTTTGGCCATATCTCTAGGTTTAATCGCCACTATTAATCACTCCTTTTCCCTTTAAATAATTATTATTTAATTTCTTGAAATTTTTTTAAAAAGTAATAAACAATATAAAAACTATAGATTTTTATTTTAAAATTCTAAGTTTTATATCCCATTCTTTTTAATAAATTTTCATCATCGCGCCAATCTTTTTCAACTTTAACCCAAAGATCTAAATAGACCTTCTGTTGAAGAAGTTTTTCAATATCTTTTCTAGCTCTAGTACCTATTTTTTTAAGCATTTTACCATCTTTACCTATAATAATTCCTTTATGTGATCTCTTTTCCACATAAATATTAGCTCTAATATACATAATATCATCATTGCGCTCTTTCATTTCTTCTATTAAAACAGCAATACCAAAAGGTACTTCTTCTCTTAATAAATAGAACGTTTTTTCTCGAATCATCTCAGCCACAATGAACTGCTCAATTTGATCTGTTATCATATCATCTGGAAAGTATTGAGGTCCTTCAGGTAATTTTTCAAAGACTCGACCTAACAAACCATCTATATTTCTACCTGTTTTAGATGAGATTGGTATAATATCTTCCTTTATTCTTTTTTGGTATTGTTTTAAAACATTAGGCAATTCCTTTTTCTTTATCTTGTCAATTTTATTTAAAACAGCCAAAAAAGGAGTAGAGGAATTTTTTATTTGGTTATATATTACTTGGTCCTGTTTTTTAAAATTAACCGTTGCATCAAACATTAATATTATAATGTCTATTCCTTCTATACTTTTATATGCTTCATTTACCATATAACGATCTAAATCATTTTTGGTTTTATAAATACCTGGGGTATCTACAAAAATAACTTGACCTTGTTCTGTAGTATATATAGTTTTAATACTATTTCTCGTAGTTTGTGGTCGCGGTGAAGTAATAGATATCTTCTCACCAATTAAATAATTAACTAACGTCGATTTACCAACATTAGGTCTACCAATTATTGTTGCAAATCCTGATTTAAAACTCATTATTTCATATCATCCTTATTAAATGAACCGGGTAATAGTTCCTTATTTTTCTTTATCAATTCTTGTTTATCATATGTTGTCATTATAATATCAATATCTTTACTAAATTCATTTATTACTTGTCTGCAAGCTCCACATGGTGTAACTGGTTTTTTAGATTCAGTTAATAAAAGCATAGCTTCAAAATCAGTATACCCTTCTGAAACTGCTTTAAATATTGCAGTTCTTTCAGCACACATTGTAGAACCAAAAGCAGCGTTCTCTATATTTACACCAGTAAATATTTCTCCATCTTTTGTTAATAGTGCAGCCGCCAAAGGAAAATTAGAATAAGGTACATAGGCATTTTCAATAACTTCTTTAGCAACTTCAAATAGTTTTTCTTTAGTCTCATTATTTACCATTATCATCACTTTCCTCATAGGTAATTTTTGTGTTATTAGGAACGATTTGTATCCATGTGTTACCTGGATTTACAGCAATTTCTTTATTGTTTTCATTATAAAATTTTGTTAAATTTTGTCCTTCTTTTTCCCAATAACCTTCACTAACTGTACCATTTCTAAAATATAGGGCTTTATTACTACCTTCTAAATCCATTGTTAATCTTCCTGCATCATCTTTAACAGAAGTTTTTACAAATTGAACAATAATATTTTTTACAGTAATTTGAATGTTGCTTTCGCAAAAATGTGGTGAATCAAGATTACCCAAATATCTATAATAAGTATTCTCTTCAGGAGAATATTTGTATATCACATTATAATTACCCCAATAATTTATATTAATTACTTCAGCTGCAGATTTAGTATTAGATATTATCATTATCTCTTCAAAATTAAATCTATTATCATATTCCACTCCTAACATATTATTTAGATAATCATTGATTCTATACTCGCCTGTATAAAGGTTGTGAGGAGTTGGGTCTTGTTGACTTCTCCAATAATATTTACCATTATATATTTGATCAAGATTTTTATAATCATTATTATCAAGCATTTCAAAACCTTCAGGACTAGCACCAGCATGTAAAAGTAAAGCATTATATTCCCGAGCAATCTCAATCATATAAGGCCTTAAACTTCTTATCGGGCCAATTTTATCAGGAATTTCCGACCTATAAAGTGCTAAAAATCTGGTTATACCCCCTTCAACTAGGAATTCGTAGACAATAGGAGCTTTACAGATTCCTGATTGTGGCCTAGCTGCAGGAGTATTTTCAATACTCACCATCATAGCTCTATGAAGTGTTTTTTCATCCACAGGCAGATAATTAAATTTTGATAAAACAACATCTTCTTCAATAATTTCATCAGTTTCTTCTTCAGAAGGTCTCTTTTGAGCCGTATCCTTTTTTTCAATAACTTCATTATCTACACTTGTATCTACATCTTTGTCTTGGATTTCATCTTTCTCAGTTACCTCTGTTTGGGATGATTCTTCCACAGCTTGTTCAGTTCCAGAAGGTTGCTCCCCTAATTTGTTTCTAAACATAAATGCTGAAACTGCAACAATCACTAATAATATAACAAGTCCATATAAAATACCTTTCCTCATTTTCACACCTCTACAGTTCACTAATTATATTTGATAATTTTAACTTTTTTATTATATATAATTTAATTCAAAACCTATATTATTATATTTTTTTCATTGGCTCATTAGTAAATATTCTCAATTTTTGGATTCGATGTTCTTCAATTTTTTCTATCTCTATTATAATTCCTTCAAGTTCTAATTTCTCTCCTTCATCAGGTAAATATCCTAATTTATGTAGAACAAAGCCACTTATTGTCTCATAACTTTCTTCATCTAATAGCTCAAAAGGTAATATATCATTTAGATCATCTAAATCTACCCTAGCATCAACAAGAATTTCTTTGTTATTTATCAAATTGATTTGTTTATCTTCTAAATCATATTCATCCTGAATATCTCCGACTATTTCTTCTAATAAATCTTCAATAGTAATTAAACCTGAAGTCCCGCCATATTCATCCAAAATAACAGCCATGTGCTCTCTCCTATTCTGCATTTCTTTCAATAATTTATTAATTTGTTTACTTTCAGGTATAAAATAAATTGGTTTAATTAAGTCCTCAAGAGTTAAATTTTCTTTTCCTTTTTGGAGTAATTGTAATAAATCTTTAACATAAATTAAGCCAATTATATCATCAATACTATCTTCATATACAGGTATCCTAGAATGGCCTTTATCAACAGCTAAGTCAACTAATTCTTCTATACTCACGTTTTTATTTATACAAACCATATCTATTCTTGGAACCATTATTTCTTTTACAACAATATCATCAAATTCAAATACACTTTGAATCATTTCTTTTTCGCTTTCTTTTATTGCTCCTTCTTCTTCACTTACATTAACAAATCTCCTAACTTCTTCTTCACTAATAAATGCAGAAGAAATCATTTTATTTTCGCCGATCATTTTTTTGATTAAAACAGTGAAAAATAATATAACAGGATACAATATTTTTTCTAGCCAATATAAAACTATTGCAGCAACTTTAGCATACTTTATAGGGCTGCTATTACCTAATGATTTTGGTGTAATTTCACCAAAAACTAATATTACAAAAGTGACTACTCCTGTTGCAATTCCTACTCCTTTACTTCCAAATAATTCAATAGCAATTGAGGTAGCAATTGCAGAAGCAGCAATATTAACTAAATTGTTACCTATTAAAATTGTTGTAAGTAGTTCAGTTTGATCATCTAATAATTGATCAACTCTTTTAGCTTTGTGGTCTCCTTCATTTGCTAATTCCCTTATTCTTACCCTGTTTGCAGACATAAAAGCTGTTTCAGAACCTGAAAAAAATCCAGATAGGATAAGTAGTATAATGAAGCCAACCAAATTAATAATCATTCTCAAATGCCCTCCAGTTGAAAATCAAATACATTATTAAAAACAAATATTATTCTATCTTTTAATTTCTAATTCTTTTAATATTCTTTCCTCTTTCTTGCGCATTTCCTCTTTTTCACCTTCAATTTTATGGTCATATCCTAAAAGATGTAAGATACCATGAGTTACTAAATAACATATCTCTCGTTTAAATGAATGTCCGTAATCTTTAGACTGACTTAATGCCCTTTCGGCTGAGATAATTATATCTCCTAATATCTCTTCATCCATAGGAAAGGATAAAACATCTGTTGCTTCATCTTTATTCCTGAACTTATTGTTTAATTCTTTTATTTTTTCATTATCTACAAATGCTATACTTATTTCTCCACCATCATAACCTTCCATTTCAGTTGCTTTAGTAATTATATCTTTAAAGTTTTGATAGAGATTTTCATCAATTTCAACTTTATTTTGTTGATTATTAATTTCCGTTTTTATCATTGTTATCATCCTTTTTAACTTCTTTTAATAAATTATCAGGATATTCTATTCTTTTATGATATATACCGGTTAAAATTTGTACAAAACTATCTGCAATTTCATCAAGTTCATGTAAAGTTAACGGTGAATCATCTAATTGTCTATCATTCAATTTTTCCCTAATTAATTCCTTTACAAAAATTTCAATTCTATTATGATTATTCTTATTGAAATTTTTTGAACGGACTGCTGCTTCAACTGTATCAGCTAACATTATTAATGCAGCCTCTTTAGTTTGAGGTTTAGGTCCATCATACCTGAAATCACTTTCTTTGATATCCCCATGTTTGTTTTTTTCAATAGCTTGTTTATAGAAAAATGAAATCAATCCAGTACCCTGGTGCTGCTGAATAATATCTTTTACAGCTCTAGGTAAGTTATACTTATCGGCCATTTCCAACCCATCTTTAACGTGTGCTTTAATAATTAAAGCACTTAAGTTTGGAGAAGTTTTGTCATGTGGGTTTTCTCCACCAAACTGGTTATCTGAAAAGAAATAAGGTCTTTTTAATTTCCCAATATCATGAAAGTAAGCTCCAACTCTAGTTAAAAGTGAGTCTGCCCCAATCCTATCAGCAGCATTTTCAGCTAGATTACCAACAATTATACTGTGATGATAGGTACCCGGAGCTTCTACTAATAATCTCTTTAATAAGGGATGACTGGGATTAGACAGTTCTAATAACTTCACAGAGGAAGTTAAGTCAAATATATTTTCTAAATACGGTAATAATCCATTAGCCAATATTGCTACAAATATACCATTTAAAACACCCATCCCAACTGCCCACAATAATTCTATCCAATCATTAGTTAAATTCATTAAAGTTAATCCCACAATAAATACCACTAGTGAAAGACTAACATTAAAACCAGCTTTGATAAGGTCACTTCTCTGATTTACATTACTTACACTTATTATACCTACTAAGCCTCCGACAAATGCAACAGCTGCAGCTATATAAAGATTACCAAAAACTAATGCTATTAGAAAACTAATAAATGCAGTAACTATTAATGCAATTTGAGTATTTATTAAAACAGTTATTAATATAGACGCAATTGCTGTTGGTACTAAATAAACCATGTATGATGGTTGAAAAATACTAATTATCTTAGCTAATAAAACGACTAAAATAATCAGGGTTTCAATTAAAATTAATTGATTTATATTTTTCCACACTTCATTTTGGTAATGTTTTATATAATAACCTAATAATAAAAGTAAAGCACTTAATGTTATTAATACACCTATTAAGTTAACATAATTTATTCTAGGTTTTCTCAAACCTAAGGCTTCTAATACTTGGATATCATCTTGTGTAACTATATCTCCCTTACGGATAATATTTTCGCCTTTCAAAACTGTTCGCTTGACAGGTTCAACTTCTCTTAAGGCTTCCTGCTGACGTTGTTCAGTTGCATCTAAATTTAAAATCATATTAGGTTCTACATGTTTGGTTAATATATTTATTAATACTAACCTGTATTCTCGATCAAAATTTGTCTCTAAGGCTAGCTGATTAATTCTATTTCTAACTTCTATTATATTTTCTGGGAAAATTCTTTCTTGTAGAATTTCCTCCATAATATCAGTAGAAACATCATGAAGTTCATTGATTTTTTCGACATCAGTATTGAGAAGCAAACTAAGATTTTCATTACTAATCTCTAAATTGTTATTTGATTTGATCTCATTTAATAATTGATTTTCTATTTTTTCACTATCACTATCTTGTATTCTAGTTTTTGTATTTAAAACAACATTAAATAATTGATCAATATTATTTAAAATCATTCTATTTACTGATTGATCTTCTTCATACACTTTTGAAGATGATTCCATAGCTAATTCTCTTAACTGTTCAGTTTTTTCCTGGTTAATAAATGTTACAGTTCTGGGAGCTACTATATCAGTAGTACTTACTTCCCCTACTTCTAAGTCTATCTGATTAGGAAAAAAATTGAAAGTTAATATGATTGCAATGAATAAAAAGAAGATAATCAAACTTATTCTTCTTTTATACTTTTCATTAAGTTGTATATTAAAATCGGTCCATTTATCGAACCTCTTTTTTAATCGATCATAAAGTTGCATAGTTAACTCCCACTTTCATACCTTTCATATGCTTTGATGATATCTTTTACCAGGTCATGTCTTACAACATCGTGGTTTGTAAGATATACAAATTCAATTCCTTTTATATCCTTTAATATTTTTCTTACCTGATTTAACCCAGAGTTGGAGTTTCTTGGTAGATCAATCTGAGTAATATCACCAGTTATTACAGCATTAGAATTAAACCCAATCCTTGTTAAAAACATTTTCATCTGTTCTGGTGTTGTATTTTGTGCTTCATCTAAAATAACAAAACTATCATCAAGGGTTCTACCTCTCATGTATGCTAGAGGAGCTATTTCAATAATACCTTTTTCTAAATATTCACTAACCTTTTCAGGCCCTAATATATCATATAGTGCATCATATAATGGTCTTAGATAAGGATCAACTTTGTCACGCATATCGCCAGGTAAAAAGCCTAACTCTTCCCCCGCTTCAATAGCTGGCCTAGTTAGAACAATTCTATTAGCCTCTTTTTTTAACAAGCTTTTAACTGCCATAACCATTGCAAGATAAGTCTTACCAGTTCCTGCTGGTCCTATAGAAAATACGATATCAGACCTCTTTATTGCCTCTACATAATATTTTTGACCTAATGTTTTCACTTTTATTTCTTTACCTTTAAAATTAACTTGAAGAACCTCATCGTAAAGGTTCCCCAAATCCATACTCTTATCTTTTCTTAATAAGTCAATAGCATATTTAACCTGCCTTTCATCAATGTTTTTCCCACTTTTAGCAAGTGTTACCATTTCATTGATTACTCGTGTGGCCAAATCTACATTATTTTTATTACCTTTCAATTTTACACTACTACCTCTAGCAATTATCTTAACATCTAACCTATCTTCAATAATCTTAATATTCTTGTCCTTATTTCCAAAAACATTTCTTGAAATTTGATAATCATTTATATCTATAATATCTTCAACCGGTACCACCGGATCCCTCCTCATTATTTTTATTCCTACTTTTATATTATTCAAGAGTAGATAAAATATTCCTCCATATTATAAAAAATCGATTCATACATAAAAAACATACTATGAATATTATAACACATTTTATTAATGTTACAAGTTTGAAGACATATAAAAAACCAGAACATAACCTTTTAAAGGTCACATCCTGGTGTTGTATTTATTATTTAGCTATTTGTTCTTATTAATTATTTATGATACTACTCAAATCAGGATTAAATATATCTTTCGGAAAATATTCTGGTTTATTAGTAATTGTATGATGGGTTTTTATAAATCTTATAGTACCTGTTTCACTTCTAAGTAACATTGTATGAGAAGTAGCTTTATTGCAACTATACCGAATTCCTTTAAGTAAATCACCATCAGTAATAGCCGTTGCCGCAAACACTATATCTTCACCTTGAGCTAAGTCTTCAGTAAAGTACAGTTTATCAACATTTTTAATACCTAATTCTCTTGCTTTTTCTCTATCTTGTTCATGGCGAGGCTTTAATCTAGCCTGGATTTCCCCTCCCATACATCTAAGAGCAGCGGCTGTAAGAACTCCTTCTGTCGCACCACCAGTTCCCATCATCATATCAACTCCTGAATCAGATAAACCGGTAGCAATACCACCTGCTACATCTCCATCACTAATCAATTTAATTCTAGCACCAATTGATCTTATATCATTAATTAACTTTTTATGACGAGGCCTATCTAGTACAACAATGGTTAGATCCTTTACACTTTTATTTAAAGCTGCTGCTGTAGCCCTTAAATTATCTTCAACTGAAGCATCTAAATTTATTTTCCCTTTTGCACGAGGACCAACAGCTATTTTTTCCATATATGTATCAGGTGCTTTTAATAAACTATGTCTTTCGGCTACCACAACAACAGCCAAAGCATTAGGTAAACCTTTTGATACTAGAGTTGTCCCTTCAACAGGGTCAACTGCGATATCTACTTGTGGCTCAGCGCTACCATCACCAATTTCTTCCCCAATATATAGATGAGGTGCTTCATCCTTTTCTCCTTCTCCAATTACTACAGTTCCATTGATTTTAATAGTGTCAAATACTCTTCTCATAGTATCTACTGCTGAACCATCTACACATTTTTTACAACCCTTTCCCATCCAGGGAGCAGCTGCTAAAGCAGCGGTCTCAGTAACTCTAACAAAATCAAATCCTAATTGTCTTTTCATTTATTAGTTCAACTCCTTATATAATTAATCTGTATAATCTACTAAAGTTTTAATGATAGTAGTTTTACTCACTCTTCCCACAACCTCATCTTTATTATTGATAACTGGTAAAAAGTCAATCTTATGTCGTCTTATCTTGCGAGCCGCATCGATAAAAGTAGACTCTGGTGATACTGATATTATCTTTGGTTTTCTTGTCATTGCTAAACTAACCGGAGTATTTTTAAGATTACTTTGCCCTATACTCATTTTAAGTAAATCTTTTCTGGAAATAACTCCACTTATTCTTTCTTCATTATTGACAACAACTATAGATCCAACATCCTCTAAAAACATTTTGACAATAGTGTCATAAATACTAGTTTCTTCATCAACTTGTATAGGATCATTCATTACATCTTCTACACTTTTATTATATAATGTTTCTATTTCTTTTAATTCATAATCTTCCTCGATTAAATAATAACCTACATTTGGCTTTGCGTCTAAAATATTTAGCATAGACAAAATAGATAAATCCGAACGTATAGTTGCCCTAGATAAACCTAAATCATCGGAAATTTTTTTAGAAGAAACCGGACCTTGCTTTTTTACAATTTCAATAATTTCCTTTTGTCTTTTAGATAATTCCATATATTGCCTCCTGAGTTATTTGATATTATAATATATTAATATACACAAATAATATAACATAATTATCTAATTAATGCAACACTATTATCTTTTTAAGTGCTTATTAGAACATTTTTTAACCCCAATAATAATTAATAATTAAGATAGTACATAAAAAAATAAGGATAAACCCTTTAATAGGATTTATCCTTTCAATAATATACTTTAATTATTCATTTTTTGATAATTTTTTCTTATAACGAGGTTCATCAAGGACTTCCTTCATTATAATTCCTTTAATTATGTCCTCTTTTTTAACGAATAACTTGTTTTTAGATTTCTTTTTAATCTTTTTCACTTTTAATTTTTTAGATCTTTTATTTTTATCTTCTTGGCTCTCCGTATCATTGTCTACATCTTTTTGATATCTTTCTTTAAATTTTTCTTTATCATATTCAAATTCAACCTTTTCTTCTTGTTCTGTTTGTTCTTTTAAATCGTCCATATTGGTTTTATCATTCATACTTGTATCCGCTTTGCTCCTTTTAATTACATTGTTTTTTTTATTAAAAAAGTTGATTATTCTTGTAATAACAGCCAAAACTAAAAATAAAAGAGGCCAATAACTAAAAATGTTATCCATAACCAATCACACCTCTATTTATCTTACTCTTCCTTTTCTTCATCATAATTTTCCTCTTTTTCTTCACCTGTAAAATCAGAAATACCTTCCCGCATACCAGTATCAGCTTTTATATTTTTATAATTCATGTAATCCATGACACCTAGATTCCCATTTTTAAATGCTTCTGCGATAGCAAGTGGAACTTCTGCTTCGGCTTCCACAACTTTTGCTTGTTTTTCTTGAACTTCTGCTCTCATTTCTTGTTCTCTAGCAACAGCCATTGCTCTTCTTTCTTCAGCTTTAGCTTGTGCAATTTCTTTATCTGCTTCTGCTTGGTCAGTTTGAAGTTGTGCACCAATATTTTTACCCACATCAACATCAGCTATATCAATAGATAAAATTTCAAAAGCAGTACCTGAATCCAAACCTTTATTAAGAACAGTTTTAGATATAGAATCCGGATTTTCTAATACATTTTTATGGGTTTCAGCTGAACCAACTGTAGTAACAATTCCTTCTCCAACTCTTGCCAATACAGTTTCTTCTCCAGCTCCACCTACTAGCCTATCAATATTAGCTCTTACAGTTACTCGGGCAGTAGCCATTACCTGAATCCCGTCCATTGCAACAGCAGTCACTAATGGAGTTTTAATAACTTTAGGATTAACACTCATCTTTACAGCTTCCAATACATCTCTACCGGCTAAATCGATAGCTGCAGCCCGTTCGAATTTTAAAGGTATTTCAGCCCTTTCCGCAGCAATTAAAGCATCTACAACCTTATTTACATTCCCTCCCGCCAAATAATGAGCCTCTAACTTATCACTCGTCAAGTCTAATCCTGCTTTATGCGATTTAATTAAAGGACCTACTATAGAAGATGGAACTACTCTTCTTAGTCTCATTCCTATTAAATTAAAAAATCCAATTTTAACTCCGGCTGCAATAGCAGAAATCCATAATCCTAAAGGAATGAAATATAGGAATAAAAATATGAATACTATTACAGCAAAGATAGTTGCTAATGATACTAATGTCATTTAATTTTCCCCCTCTTTATAGCTTTTAACTAAAACCTTACTGCCCTTTACATCAATTACAATTATCTTTTCTCCCTTGTCAATAAAACCACCTTCACTAACCACATCAACTCTATTATTATCTATCTCTGCGATCCCAGCTGGTCTAAGTGGTGTTTTAGTCATTCCAGTCTTATCGATAATATCTTTCTTGTCATTTGAAGCAACATAACCAATATCACTGGTTTGACTCGTACCAAGAGATATACGTGACCAAGCTTTCGAACTGCCAAAATACTTTCCTATAATGAATGTCAAAATAACAGTAGCTATCAGGGTCGTAGCCATGATATTGATTGCAATTTGCGGAGTAGGAAATATAAAATATAAGCTTACAAAAATAGATATCATTCCACCAATACCTGTAATACCGAATCCAGGCACTACGAAAGCTTCTAGAATAATCAATAATAATCCTACTAAAAATAATACTATAATTCCCCAACTAGCCACACCGTTTATAACATAACCACTAAAAAATAAACCTAACGACATCAGACCTACAGTACCACCAACCCCAAAACCAGGTACTAATAATTCAAAAATTAATGCACTAAAACCAATTATTAATAAAAAGGTACTTATATAAGGATTTGTAACTACTTTTACAAAGCGATCAATAGTTTGAGGTTCTATAATGTTAACTGCTTCTTTCGAAATACCAAGATAGCTATAAAATTCTTCATCAGTATTAACTAACACATTAGAAATATTATTATTTTTAGCTTCTTCAGCAGTTAGAGTCAATAATTTTCCTTCTTCAATCAAACCTTCAATTGCAATATCTACATCTACCATTGCTTCTGCAATATCTGCATTACGAGATCTTACTTCAGCAGTAGCTTTAAATTCATTACGAAGGGCTGAAATATATTTTTCTTCATTCGGACGAGTTTCAGCAGCCCCTATGCTACTACCTTCTTTCATCACCAACTCTTCACCAGCTAAAGCTATTAAAGCTCCGGCAGACCAGGCTCTATTTGAAACATAAGTGAATGTTTCTATATCTGAGTTTATAATAATATCCTTAATTTTAATAGCAGGATCTATATAACCTCCATACGTATCGATGTTTATAACTATTTTATCTGCCCCATTCTCAATAGCCTCATCAAAACTTCTATCAAAAAAAGAAAACATTGCCTGATCAATATTCCCTTGAATAGGTATTTGATAGACAATGTCTTGTGCATTTAAGCTAAAAGTAAATAGTATCATTATTATAAATACTAAAAATATTTTATTTTTAAACATAATTTACACCTCTTTAAAATACTGTATTATCCAGGAGGCCATTGTAACTTCCTACCACCTAAGAGATGATAATGGATATGAAATATACTTTGACCAGCTTTTTCTCTATTATTATTAACTAATCTAAAACCTTCTTCCGAAATTTCATACTCCTTAGCCATTTTTACTGCTACCTCATGGATATGAGAAATGATTTCAAATTCATCTTCCTCTAATTCCATAATATTTTCTTGATGCTTTTTAGGTACAATTAGTAAATGAACTGGTGCTTGTGGATTTATATCCTCAAATACTACAACCTTTTCATCTTCATATACAAGGTCAGTATCCATTTCTTTATTTGCGATTTTACAAAATAAACAATCGGTCATTACCATACCCCCTTCCTTATAATATATTATTCTATATTATCCATAAAAAACCTCTTTTTACAAAATCTTTCCTTTTAATGATTCATAATTATGACAATCTATTAATTTAACATCTTTTAATTTCTCAATATCATCTTCCTTAGCATCAACTAATACTTTAATATAATTATCAGTATAACCTGTATATAAACCCGTTTCATGGTCTTTATTATCTTCAATGATAATCTTTTTAATTTTTCCGATAAATTTATTATTAAATTGACTCATTAATTTTTTATTTAATTTTCTTAATCTACTAGCATTTTTGCTTTTGATATCTCCTCTTACTCTTGGCTTCATGTCATAAGCCGGTGTATTTTTTCTTCTTGAAAAAGGAAAAACATGTAGTCTACTAAATCCGATTTCTTTAATAAAATCGTATGTTTCTCTAAATTCTTTAATTGTCTCTCCTGGAAAACCAACAATTACATCAGTAGTAATCGCTAAATCAGTAATTTTTTCTCTAAACTTATTTACTCTTTCCCTAAACTCTTCTTTAGTATAAGGTCTGTTCATTCTTTCTAATATTTTATTAGAACCACTTTGTAAAGGAAGATGTAAATGAAGACAAACTTTCTCATTTTGCTTGATTAGATTAAGTAATCTATCATTAACTTCTGTAACTTCAATAGAACTTAATCTTATTCGTTTTAGACCTTCTATTTTTGAAAGAGCTTCTATTAATTTAACTAAAGCATATTTATCTTCTTTTTCAATCCCATATGCTCCTAGATGAATTCCCGTTAAAACTATTTCTCTAACTCCTTTTTTATTGATAAGTTGAGTGACTTCATCTATAATATTATTTTTATCTCTACTTCTCATCTTCCCTCTTGCATAAGGTATTATACAATAACTACAAAATTGATTGCATCCTTCTTGGATCTTAATGTAAGCCCTGGTTGTTTCACTTAAGTCTTTTATACTCATTTCTTCAAATTCTGAAAATTTACCATAATTTAAATTATCTTTTAATAATTTATCATTATTGTCACTTGAAATCTTATCCTCAATTAGTTCTACAATATTACTTTTTCCAGAAGTTCCCATAATATAGTCTATTTCTTCAATTTGTGAAACCTCATCTTCATTTACCTGGGGATAACAACCTATCATTATTACTTTTGCCTCTTCATTTTTTCTTTTAGCTCTTCTAGCATATTTTCTCGATTTACTAGCTGCTTGGGTGGTAACAGTACAACTGTTAATCACATATAAATCTGCTATCTCATCAAAATCTTTTATTGAATAACCCTTAGATTTGAATTTATCCATCATAGCTTCAGTTTCATAGTGGTTAACTTTACAACCGAGTGTATAAAAAGCAACACTTTTCATCATTCTCCTCCTAAATCACCAAATTCGTATAAAATTGCTGATAAAGCAACTATCCCTGCTGTTTCAGTCCTTAATATTCTTGGACCTAAACTTATTGTCTCTAACTCAGTGGAAGATTGTATACTTTCTAATATTTCTACTTCTTGTTTTGTAAATCCACCTTCAGGTCCAATAAATAATAGTATGTTGTTTACCTTTTCATTCTTATATTTTTTTATAGTATTTTCAATATTTTTTGAAGTTTCACCTGCATATAATATTAAAACACGATCATATTTATTTATTAATTCTTTTATATCATCCTTATTATCAAAAGAAACTAAACCACTTATCTTAGGTATCTTTCCGCGCTGTGATTGTTTAGCAGACTCTTCGGCAATAGTCTGCCACCTTTCTATTCTTCGTTTTTCTTTGTTTTTAGAAAGTTTAACAATCGTCCTTTCCGTCTCTAAAGGAATAATATTATTTACACCTATCTCGGTACCTTTTTGGATAACAAATTCAATATTTCTATTTTTTGGAATTGCTTGTGCTAAATCTATATTTATACTTGGTTCAGTTTGATTAGTTTTCTTTTTAATTATTTGACCTAAAACCGAATAATCTTTAAAATTACTTAATTTAACGATATAGTCATAACCATCTCCTATAGAGATGATAATTTTATCACCTTTTTTAAGTCTTAAAGAATTAGAAATGTGGTTGAAATCATCTCCACTAATTTCAACCACATCATTTTCTACATATTCTGGTTTAACAAAAAATCTGTTCATAATTTTTTGTTTCCTCTCCGTTTATAAAGATTTTTAAAAAGCACCAAATACATTTTTAACTTTATCAAAAAAACCTTTTTTTTCAGGATTTATTTCTTCTCCACTAATTTCAGAAAACTCTTCTAGTAATTCTTTTTGTTCCTTGTTTAAGTTCTCTGGAATAACAACTTTTGTTTTTATATACTGGTCACCTTTACCACTACGATTTAGGTGTGTAATTCCTTTATTTTTCAATCTAAATGTAGTTCCAGGTTGTGTACCATGAGGTATATCGAATTTAACTTTACCCTCTAAAGTAGGTACTTTAATTTCATCACCTAAAGTAGCTTGAACAAAGTTTATAGGAATCTCACAATATACATCATCACCTCTACGATCAAATATTTCATGTTCTTGAACTTTAATGATAATGTATAAATCTCCACTGGCAGCACCTTTATCACCAGCTTCACCTTCACCAGCCATTCTTAATTTACTACCATTATTAACTCCTGCTGGTATGTTTATGGTTAATTGTCTTCTTCTTTGAACTTTTCCAGTACCATTACAATTTGAACAAGGGTTCTCTACTATTTCACCACTACCACCACATCTATCACAGGTTTTTGTTTGAGCAAACCTACCAAATGGAGTTTGTTGGGTTACTCTAATTTGACCCTGACCATTACATTTAGGACAAGTCTTTACATCTGAACTCGATTCGGCTCCTGTCCCATCACATTCTGGACATACTTCAGTTCTGGGTATTGTAATTTTTTTCTCAGCCCCAAAAGCTGCTTCGTCAAAAGAAATTTGTAATTTATACTGTAAGTCTCTTCCCCGCTGGGGACCTCGACGGCGACTTCTACCGCCTCTTCCACCACCGAAGAACATATCAAAGATATCTTCAAAACCACCAAAACCACCACGAGCAAAGTCATCAAAGTTAAAGTCATCTTCACCTATACCAGAATGACCATATTGGTCATATCTTTTTCTCTTTTCTGGGTCACTTAGTATTTCATAAGCTTCTGATATCTCTTTAAATTTTTCGCTCGACTTTTCATCTCCATCATTGGTATCGGGGTGGTACTTTTTTGCTAATTTTCTATATGCTTTTTTGATTTCTTTTTGGGATGCATCTTTACTAACACCCAGGATATCATAATAATCTTTTTTACCTGGCATTAAAAATCACCTCATAATTTTATACAATCAAAAAAAGGGGAATCATATCCCCTTTTTTTCTTTTATACACAATAATTATTTATTTTCATCATCTACCTCTTCATAGTCAACATCTACTGTGTCATCTTCTTCAGTTGCATCATCATTCTGTTGTTCTCCAGCTTGCTGTTGAGCACCTGCTTGACCTTGTGCCCCTTCTTGTGTTTGGGAATAAATTTGTGAACTTAACTCAGTAAGCTGTTCGTTTAAGGATTCCATTTTTTCTTCGATAAGATCTATATCATCTTCATCTATCGCATCTTGCAACTCATCTCTAGCATCTTTAACTTTTTCTATTAGTGAATCATCAACCTTATCTTCCGCCTTATCTAATGTTTTCTTAGTAGTATGAATTAAAGCATCAGCTTCATTTTTAGTTTCAACTTCTTGTCTTTTTCTTTCGTCTTCTTCAGCATGTTCTTCTGCTTCTTTTACCATTTCATCAATTTCTTCTTCAGATAAACCAGAAGATGATTCTATTGTTATATTCTGCTCATTTCCAGTTCCTTTATCCTCTGCAGATACATGGACAATACCATTTTCATCTATATCAAATGTTACTTCAATTTGTGGTACTCCACGTGGTGCAGGTGGGATACCAGTCAATTGGAACCTACCTAAGGTCTTATTGTCTTTAGCCATCTCTCTTTCACCTTGCAGTACATGAATATCAACTGCGGTTTGATTGTCTTGAGCAGTAGAGAATACCTTGCTCTTTGAAGTTGGAATTGTAGTATTTCGGTCAATTAATTTTGTGAATACTCCACCTTGTGTTTCAATACCTAAAGAAAGTGGTGTTACATCCAATAATACTATATCATCAACTTCACCGGATAATACCCCAGCTTGAATTGCAGCACCTACTGCTACAACTTCATCGGGATTGATACCTTTATGGGGCTCTTTTCCGATTTTTTCTTTTACTGCTTCTTGTACAGCTGGAATTCTTGTTGATCCACCAACTAAAATTACTTCATCTATATCGGATTGATTAAAGCCTGCATCATTGAGAGCTTTATCGGTTGGTCCCATAGTGTCGTTAATTAAGTCTTCAACAAGTTCTTCGAATTTAGCTCTTGTTATATCAACATCTAAGTGTTTTGGCCCATCATCAGTCTGAGTAATAAAAGGTAAATTAACATTAGTCTGTTTAACACTTGAAAGTTCAATTTTCGCTTTTTCTGCAGCATCTTTTAAACGCTGTAAAGCCATTCTATCATCTCTAAGATCAATACCAGTTTCACTTTTAAATTCTTCAGCTAAATAGTCTATAATTCTTTCATCAAAGTCATCTCCACCAAGGGAGTTATTACCATGAGTAGAAACAACTTCAAATACTCCATCTCCTAGTTCAAGAATTGAAACATCAAATGTTCCTCCACCTAAGTCAAAAACTAAAATTGTCTGTTCAGATTCATCATCAAGTCCATAAGCTAAGGAAGCAGCAGTTGGTTCATTTATTATCCTTTTTACATTAAAGCCTGCAATTTTACCTGCATCCTTGGTTGCTTGTCTCTGTGAATCAGAAAAATATGCGGGCACAGTAATAACTGCATCCTCAATATCTTCACCTAAGTATTCCTCTGCATCTTGTTTCATCTTCTGTAAGATCATTGCAGAAATTTCTTGAGGAGTATATTCTTTATCTCCCATTTTCTTTTGTATATCTTTACCCATTTGTCTTTTAATAGATGCCACTGTATTGTCAGGATTTGTTATAGCCTGACGTTTAGCATATTCACCTACAAGTCTTTCACCTTTTTTAGAATAAGCAGCTACAGAAGGAGTTGTTCTTTTACCTTCTTTATTTGGAATTACAGTTGGTTCTCCACCTTCCATAACAGCCATACATGAATTTGTAGTACCTAAATCAATACCTAATATCTTACTCATTAAAGATTCCTCCTTTTATATAATCATTAATTTATTTTAATTGTACTAGACAGCCACTTTAACCATGGCCGGTCTAACAACTTTACCATCCATTAAATAACCTTTTTGAATTTCTTCAACAATATAACCCGAATCATGTTCTTTTGATTCTACTTGCATTACTGCTTCATGATATGCGGGATCAAATTCTTCCCCTTCAGTTTCTATTATTTCAAGTCCTTCTTTTTTTAGTGCATCTAATAATTGTTTATGAATCAAACTAACTCCAGAAAGAAACTCAGATTCTTCCTCAACTGATTTAAGCGCTCTTTCAAAATTATCAATTATTGGTAAAAGTGAATTAATAATTTCAGTTTTGGTCTTAATCTCTAATTGGTCTTTTTCTTTATTTACACGATTTCTATAATTTACAAAATCAGCTTTCATTCTCTTTAGCTTATTTAAATACTCATCTTTTTCTTCTGTTACTTTAGTAAGTTCTTTCTCCATTTCTTCAATTCTTTCTTCCATTACTTCTTCTGTCACATCTTCTTCAAGATCAACAGTTTCTTTTTGGTTTTCTTCACTATTTAATTTTTCTTTTTGAACAGATTCCTGTTCATTTTCGATATTATTATCCTCTTTAGCCACCATTTATTTATTCACCTCTGATATGATTTTACTCAATATATCTGATACAATATTGACTGTAGATATTACACGCGGATATTCCATTCTAGTAGGCCCTAAAACTCCAATTTTACCAACAGCCTCATCGCCAATTGAATAATTGGCTATTACAACACTACACCGCTGCATTTCCTCCATTTCATTTTCATGTCCGATTCTAACTTCTAATTCTTTGTTCTTTTCAGCCCTTATGATTTTCTTAAGTGTATCTTCATGGTCTAAAACATTTAATACTTTTTTCAAATAATCTATATCATTGAATTCGGGCTGATCAAGTATATAGGAAGTCCCTCCGATATATATTTTAACATCTTCAGGATTAACTAAATCTTTTATTTCCTTATTAATTATGGTAAATATATGGTGTGATAAATTTATTTTTTTAATTAATTCTTTTTCTATTTCTTCAAAGTAATCTTTATCTAATTCAGTAATATTTTGTCCTTCTATTTTATTAACTAAAAAGTTATTTATATATCTTATCTTCCGTTTATCCAACTCTTCATCGATACCTATTAATTTATCGCTTACAAATCCATTATCTGTTACCATAACTAATAATAGCTTATTATGAGTTACTTTCATTAGTTGAACTTCACTAATCTTTATATTTTTAAACTCAGGTTCTGTGATCATTGTAGCATATTTTGTAAATTCTGATAGCATTGTCGTCATACTTGACACTATACTATTTATTCCATGACGATCTTTTGCTATTTCTGATAAAGTTTTTACCAATTTATCAGAATTAAAACCTTTATTTTTCATAAGGATATCCACATAATACCTATAACCTTTATCAGAAGGTATACGGCCAGCTGAGGTATGTGGTTGCTTTAAATAACCTAATTCTTCTAAATCAGCCATCTCATTCCTAATTGTAGCCGAACTAACTCCCAGCTCATATTTTTTAGCAAGAGTACGCGATCCAACTGGAGATGCTGTTACAATATGTTCTTGAATGATGGCGTGAAGTATATTCTTTTTTCTTTCATCTAAATTTTTTACCATCATCTTCACCTCTTTTTTTAGCACTCGACAAAACAGAGTGCTAATAACTATTAATAAAATAACATATCGCTATTATTTTGTCAATACTTTTGTCTAAAATTATAAGTATTTTAACTATAATAGAAATTCTGCAAACGTTATATTACCAAGGTTTAGACCTTTTTTTGTTAAAGTAATCTTTTCATCGTCGATTCGAATTAAATTTTCTTTTTTCAATTTTTCAATTGTCTCTCCATATAATTCAAATACTGATATCCCAAACCGGTTTTTGAATTCTTTTTTATTCACACCTTTTTTCAACCTTAAACCCATAATCATTCTTTCCGTTATTAAGTCTTTTTTTGATAATTCCACTATTTCCTTTACGGGCAAATTACCATTAGATATTTTTTTGTTGTATAAGTCTATGTCTTGAACATTATAATAACGGTTAGAACCATTAAAACCATGAGCAGAAGGTCCTAAACCTAGATATGGCTCATAGTCCCAATAAATCAAATTATGTTTTGATTCATACCCTTTTTTAGCAAAATTTGAAATTTCATAATGATTATAGTTCTTTTTAATTAACTGTTTGATAGCGTGATTATACATTTTATAATCTAATTCTTCTGAAATGTTTCTTATTTTATTATTTTTTAGTTTTTTATACAAAACTGTGCCTTTTTCAATTTGCAAATTATATAATGAAATATGAGGAGGATTTATTTCGATAGCTTTGTTTAAGTTTTGTTTAAAATCTGAAAAATCTTGTCCAGGAATTGCAAATATTAAGTCTATGCTATAATTTTCAAAATGTTTTTTAATAATTTCAATAGTATTTAGAGATTCCTCCACATCATGTATTCTACCTAAAAAAGTAAGCTCTTTATTTAAAAAAGACTGAACTCCTAAACTTATTCGGTTTATACCAGCCTGACTATAAGCTAAAATTTTATCTTTATTCAAACTTTCAGGATTTGCTTCAATAGTAGTTTCTGTTTCCTTTTTAACTATAAAATTATTGTGAATGGTGTTTAATATATCACTTACTGCTTTAGAAGAAAGAGTACTGGGGGTTCCTCCCCCAATATATATAGTTTTAATTCTTCGTTCATTTATTTTATCAGAATATAGCTTGATTTCCTCTTTTAAATTATTTATATATTCATCCATAATACTGTTACAGGTTTTAATTGAATAAAAGTCACAGTAATTACATTTGCTTTTACAAAATGGTATATGAATATATAATCCAAAAAAATCATTATAGTTTAAGAAATTAATCATCGTCATTCCTTTCAAGTATAGCCATAAATGCTTCTTGAGGAATCTCAACTTTACCAACCATTTTCATTCTTTTTTTACCTTCTTTTTGTTTTTCAAGTAATTTTCTCTTTCTACTAATATCTCCACCATAACATTTCTGTAGTACATCTTTTCTTTTAGCCTGAATATTTACTCTTGCTAATATATTATTGTCCACCGCAGCCTGAATAGGTACCTTAAACATTTGTTTAGGCATTATTTCTTTTAACTTTCTTACAATTTGTTGTCCTTTATAACGAGCATCATCATTAAATACAATTGTAGATAAGGCATCTACAGGATCCTTGTTTACTAATATATCGAGTTTCACAAGATCAGCTTCTTCATAACCTATCATTTCGTAATCAAGTGTGGCATACCCTTTTGATTTAGATTTTAATTGGTTGAAAAAGTCAGTAATTATTTCACTTAAGGGCATCTTATATTTTAATGCAACTCGATTTTCGTCAACATACTGCATATCAATGAATTCACCGCGATTTTCCTGACATAGTTCCATTATAGAACCTATATGTTCTTCTGGTACATGAATTGTAGCTTCTACAAATGGTTCTTTAATAACTTCAATTTCATTTTGATCAGGGAAATCCGCTGGATTTTCTATTTCATATAACTCTTCTGATTCCGTTTTCACTTTATAAATTACAGAAGGAGCAGTAATTATTAAATCTAAATCATATTCTCTTTCTAATCTTTCTTGAATTATTTC
Source organism: uncultured Halanaerobiales bacterium (assembly GCA_913055675.1). GTDB lineage: Bacteria > Bacillota > Halanaerobiia > Halanaerobiales > M55B127 > M55B127. Next base: position 48,666 of record CAJXKY010000003.1, on the reverse strand, counting down.
CATGTGCAATAATCCTAAAAATCCACATCTAAAACCAAAACCTAATGCTTCTGATGTTTCTGGTTCAAAAACTAAAGAAGCATCATTAAGTTGTAATTTTTCTAATGCATCTTTTAATAGGTTATAATCATTATTATCAGAAGGATATAAACCACTATAAACCATTGGCTTAACTTTTTTATATCCTGGTAAAGGTTTAGGAGCTGGATTTTCAGAAGACGTCATTGTATCACCAACTCGACAGTTTCTTACATCTTTAATCCCTGCTATAATATAACCTACTTCTCCTGCCGTCAGCTCATCTACAGCAGTCATAGTTGGATTAAATACTCCCAATTCATCAACTTCATATTTATAATCATTTGCCATCATTTTTACCTTGTCATTAACTTTTACAACACCGTCTATTACCCTTACATAAGCTATAACCCCTTGATAAGAGTCATATACTGAATCAAACACTAAGGCCCTTAAGGGCTTTTTTGTATTTTCTTCTGGGGCTGGAATTCTTTCAATAACTGCATTTAGAACCTCATCAATGTTTGTTCCTTCTTTTGCACTTGTTAATATGGCTTCTTCGGGATCAATACCCACTTCTAAAAGTTGTTCTTTTACTCTTGTGGGATTAGCACTATCTAAGTCTATCTTATTTATAACCGGTATAATTTCTAGGTCATTTTCAAGTGCTAAATATATATTCGCCATTGTTTGGGCTTCGATTCCCTGTGCCGCATCAATTACTAATAAAGCTCCCTCTGCTGCTGCTAAACTTTTTGAAACTTCATAGGAAAAATCTACATGTCCCGGAGTATCAATTAAGTTCAACTCATATCCATCATAATTTATCCTAACAGCCTGAGCCTTGATAGTAATGCCTCTTTCACGTTCTAAATCCATGTTATCAAGTACCTGATCTTTCATGTCTCGATCAGATATCGTATTCGTATATTCCAATAAACGGTCAGCAAGAGTTGATTTGCCGTGGTCTATATGCGCTATTATACAAAAGTTCCTTATATGCTGACAGTCCATAATTATTTCTCCTTTCTTTATATCGATACTGCGCTAATTATAACATTGTAGATTTCATATATCAAGAAACAAAACAAAATCAATAAAAGTATATATAATTTAGTAATAATATAGTATTAAAGCTTGCATTTTTATATATCTAATGTTAAAATTGATATGTTGCAAATTTAGGAATAAAATATAAATATATCGTTCACTCACAAGGAGGTGAAAGTTTTGCCTATTATTGAATCAGCAAAGAAAAGAGTAAGACAAAATGAAAAGAAAAGAAAAGTTAACAGACGCTGGAAGGATAAGCTAAAAAATACTATTAAAGAATTTGAGGCTGCTATCGAAGAAGGTAATGTTGAAAAAGCAGAAGATTTATTACCTGAAACTTATAAGATTATTGATAAAGCAGCATCTCATGATATTATTCATAAAAATAATGCTGCTAGAAAGAAATCCAAAATGAAAAGAATGTTAAATGATTTAAAATAAAATAATAGTATTTAAAAAGGCTTATTCGTTATGAATAAGCCATTTATTTTTTTATAAACTTAATATAGCATTTTGAATTGAATTTTCTATTTTTTCTACTCCAGTTTTTAACTTTACATCTGCTTTAAGAAACTTATCTAACATATTTTCTAATTCACTTTCACTATAATTATCTACATATCCATAAATCTTTTTTATAGGATAAGGATGTTCCCCTAATTTATTTGCTATTTTTTTATGATTGATTCCCTGGTTTTTTAAATCTTTTGTAATGAGCATTAATCTAACTCTTCGAGTTATCATAGCAAAAATTATCTGGGGTACTTCCCCATTCTCTATTAACTGATAAAAATAATACACACTTTTATTTTTTTCTTTTTTACTTATCGCATCTAAAAATTCAAATATGGTATTATCCTTTAATCTACGATCCTTTGACATAATAGCTTTGATATCAGAGACTTCTACTTTATTTTTTTCATCTATATATGTACATATTTTATCAATTTCAGAATCAAGCTGCTGCAAATTATTATTAAACATTTTCTCAAGTAATCTTATTCCTCTGTAACCAATCTTTTTTCCCCTGTTTTTGAACTGAAATTTTATCCATTTATTTATATCTTGAAATCGTGGCGGAGAATAATTTATAACTTTTCCTTGTCTTTTAATTATTTCTTTCTTTTTGTTTTTAGATAGATCTTCATTAACTAAAATCAAAATCACTGTACTCTCAGGTATATTATTTAAGAATTTTTCAAAAACCTCAAAATTCGGGATACTATTTTTGAATATATTTCCCACTTTGACAATAATAAATCTTTTTTTAGACATTACTGGTAAAGTACTACCTTTATTAACTATATTTCTATATATGTTATCCTCATCTCTAATATAAGATAAGTTAAAATCCTCTATTGTTTTATCTACATACTTCTCTTTAAATTTATTTTCAAATTTATCTAATAAATATTCCTCAGCACCATAAACTAAATATATATTATCTAGTTGAGAAAGATCTTTCTTAAAAATTTTTTCTATTTTTTTATTCATTTTTAACACCTTTCCATTTTGTAAAGCGATTTCAATTAATTTTAACACAGTTTCTACCTAATTATCAATTTAAATAACCATTAATATTATAATTGTAGCCATCCGTTTTTATCATAACTGCACCATTTTGGTCTGTTCTCCAAATCCGAATATTTTTATCTACTAAACGTTTCAACACATTTTTATTGGGATGACCATACTTGTTGACTCCAACACTTATTACTGCCTCTTTAGGTGTAACTTCTTTTATAAGGCTATCTATACTTGAGGTCTCACTTCCATGATGTGCTACTTTCAATATGTCAGATTTCAATGTATCCTTTTCTATGATTTTCAATAATGCTTTTTCTGCCTCTAGTTCTAGATCACCGGTAAATAACATCTCGAAATCTTTATAAATTAATTTAAAAGCTATGGAATTATTATTTCTATTCTCATAAACTGCATTTTTTAAAGGAGCCATAAACTCTAATTTTATATTATTAAATTTTATGTGATCTTGGTTTTCTGCCCAAAATATTCTTATATTATTTTTCTTGGCAAGGGCTATTGTTTTTTGGGCATAAATTTGTGTCCCATCATATTGTTTTGAAATTATCACGTTTTTTACAATTCCTTCATTGATTAAGTATTCAGTTCCTGCACTGTGGTCAGCATCAAAATGAGTAATTATAAGATAATCTATGAACTTAATACCTTGATTTAATAAAAATGGGCGTACAGTGTTTTCTGCTTTACTTCCACTACTTGTTGAACTCCCAGTATCTACTAATATAGTTTGCCCTCCTGGGATTTTCAAAAATATTGAATCACCTTGTCCTACATCTAAACAATAGACTTCTAATAATTTATTAGAGACTGGTCTAAACACTACTGTTACAACCAAAACAATAATTAAAAATATATTCATAATCTTTAAAAATTTAACTTTCGTTTTTTTCATCTTATCTTTATTAGTAATAATATATGGGATTAAAAATAAGATCCCATAACTTAAAACTACCGAAATAAATGAAGGAGTAGTTACTTTTATTTCAGCAGATGGTAGTTTTGACATAATTTCAATACCATTATTTAAAACAATAGTTATCCAATAGATTAATTGACCAGTAAATCCACTTAAAAAGGGAGTGAAAAAATAAAAAACAAAATGGGTTAATGTTAAAAACACAATAACCGACACTAAGGGTATAGCCCATAAATTTGTGATTATTCCAGCTGGAGATAATGTGTTAAAATAATATGTAGTTAGAGGAATAGAACCTAGTTGAGCTGCAAAACTAACAGCTAGGGATGGATGTAAATATCTACTTAATATTTTGGACCAACTTACTATCATTAATAACACGAGAAAACTAAGCTGCAGTCCAATTGAAAATAATTTATAAGGATTAATTAATAAGATAATAAATAACACTATTGAAATCATATTAAAAAAATCCATCTTCAAATCTATTTGTTTAAAATACCTAAAGATTAAAACTAAAAGTGAAGCCCTCAAGACAGAAGCTCTAAAACCTGTCATTATAACATATACTAAAAGAAAAGCAGTTAAAATGAAATTAATAAACCTATTACTTAATGCAAAAGGTTTTAATAATAGTAAAATAAAAAAAGTTATAAAACCTATATGTAAGCCTGAAATTGCTAACAAATGATTAGCTCCAGCTCTTCTGAAACTTGTTTCCCAATTTTGATTCAAATTACTTTTTTCACCTAAAATTAATGCTTTAATAAACTCATTGACCGGAGTAGATATTTTTTGATCAATAGAACCTAATAGAGATTTTTTTAACTTTATAATGGGTTCTGATAATAAAAAGTAATTTTGAATTTTATATATTTCAAATACATTACCCACACTATAGATCTTTTTCTTTTTGAGAAATTTATAATAGGAAAACCCTCCTGGATTACTTGCCTTTTGAGGTTGATTCAATTTAACCCTTGCTATTACCAAATCTCCATGTTGTATACTATTAGTTAAATCACTTTCCCACAATTGTATGTTACCATATTTAATTCTTTTATTATCTATTAAATATGGTTTTAAAATGACAGAATTTCCTTCTACAGAATTTAATTTTAATTTAATTTTACCTACCACTTCAACTACCCGACCATTATAATTGTTGAGTGAATAAACGCTATAATAATTTGATTGATAGTGTAACATATAAAAAAATCCAAATAGAAATATACCAATTAATACATAAATATATATTTTTTTGGTTTTCCTTAAAGTTATAATTAATAATAAAAAAGTCCCTGCTATAAGTAATACAAATTTGTAACTTATAAAATAATATCCACTAATAATTCCTAGTATAAAAATTACGACTGCCAGTACAATATTTTTATTTTTCTTCAATCTTAAATCAATCCTTTGGTTTTATTATTTTCGTGGTATTATAATTTTATCATTTTTATATATTTTTTTATCTAAATTCAAATTTAATATTTTTGCATCTTCCCTTAATATTATCAACTCTTCAATTATTCTTTTTAATTTAGTACCAGGAATTATACGATAAAAACCCGGATTTCTTACTGCCCCACCAATATGGATTTTAATTTCACTTTTTATATTTTTATTACTATCAACCACTCGAAATCTTTGTTTTTTAAAACTTTCCAAGGTAACATCTTTGTAATTTTTGGTTATTTTCCTATTGTTAAAAATATTAAATAATGTCATACATAGAAATATTATTGCTACTACTAAAATTGAATTTATTATTTTTGATTTAATTATTACCACCTCATGTTATATTATTCTATATATGGTAAAACTTTCCTTTATATGCAATAAAAAAATCCCACCTAAGGGATTATTTTTCTAAAGATGGGCTTTTATTTTCTTTATAATGAGATCATTGGCAATATCATTTAACCCTCCATGAGGTATAATTATATCTGCCAAATACTTTGTGGGTTCAACATATCTTTCATGCATCGGTTTAACAGTCGCCATATATTGATTACGAACCGAATCAAAAGTTCTATCTCTTTTTTTAATATCTCTATTAATTCTTCTCAATAATCGAATATCAGCATCAGTATCAATGTATATTTTCAAATCAAATAAATCTCTAAGTTTAGGATAATGGAAAATTAATATTCCCTCCACTATAATTATCGGTGACGGTTCTACCACTTCTGTATCTTGTAATCTTTCATTAGTTTTATATGAATATACTGGCCGGTCTATTTTTTCACCAGAAATTAATTTTCCCAAATGATCAATTAAAAGATCAGTCTCAAAGGATTCTGGATGGTCAAAATTTATTTTGTCTTCAGGAACAGAAAAATAACTTTTATCATGATAATAAAAATCATGCCTTAACATGGTCACTTCATCCTGAAAAGCATCCTTTAATATTTTTGCCAATGTTGTTTTCCCGGAAGCAGTACCTCCAGCTATTCCAATTAATAATTGTGACAACTAATTTCATCCTTTCAATTTATAATCTCATTTATTAGTATAATAATAATTTATAATTAATTCAAATAATATCTAAAAAACAAACATTTTTAAGCGATTTATCTATAACCATTTTTATATAATTTTTTCATGTTGTAATTTTGCTCTTTACTTTCATTTCGATTACTAGAAGTCTTTTTTGATTTAACTTTATTTAAACCATTAAATTCTTTGTATATTTCATGAATGGCTACAACAGCAGTTTTTGTGGAGATATCTTGATGTATAACTTTATTAATTATTTCATTCATAACATATCTAGCTTCTTCAGGTAGTCCAGCAATATCATGAATTAATTGTTCAATATGCTGCTTGATTTCGCTGTGATAAATAATTTCATTTTCCGATTTATTTTCTTTTGATTGGATCATCTTTCTTAACTCAATCAATTTTAATAATGTTTCAGTTCTCGATAACAATCTTAAATCGCCCCCACTTTAATAACTGTTTTGCCTGTAGTCTTTTTCAGGTGAACTTGCAAAAACAAATTGATAACCTTTTGTCATTTCACTAATTCGTGAAGCTAAATATGTTGCTGCCTTTAATTGTTTGGTTTTATAATAAGGATTACTTTCATCATTTCTTGCTAACATTTTAAATTCATTGTTAGATGTAAATATGACGGGCTTATTATAATCGTATCTATGGTTTAACCAGGCTGTTAAATTTCCAAACACAAAATCAGTATCTCTTTCTCTTAAAAAATCATCTATTACTAATAGTTTAGAATTCATTACTGCATTTTCAATTGTTTCAAGTTCTCGTTCTAAATTTTCATCTTTTGAATTATACTGTCTCTTTTTCCAGAGATAATTAACTTCACTCATAAAAAAGACAGGTCTCCAATTATGATCATTTAAGGAAATTCCTCTTCTTGAATAGTAATCTGGATTTTTCTTATAAATTTCCTTTGCAAATTCTTTTGCAGCTGTCTTCAATGCTGAAATAGCTACATGAGTTTTACCACAACCATTAAATTTACTATAAATATATACAGATTGGGAAACATCCATTGCACTTAAAATGTTTTCTGCATAAGTTTTAATAGCTTTAATTTTTTTTATGTTTTCCCTTGGACAGACATCATAATTAAAACTTGCAAAACTTGCATTTTTAAATTTTGGAGGTATATGACTATTTTCTATAATAATATTATATATTTTTTTAACTGCTTCTTTAGTTGAAATATATTTATCTGTATCCTTTTTTATAGAAGTCTTCGAGGGTTTCTTCTTCATCTCTTTTTTCTTTTTTTCGATTAATTTCTTGAAGTCTTTTTTCATATTCTTCCATCCTTTGTTTTTCTTCTTTAAAATCATGAATAGTATATATAGATCTATTTAAATAATCTCTTAATAAAGATATAATATAATTCGTGGGATTTCCCTGTGTTTTTTTCGCACTAATCTTTATTACTTCAATTATTACCTCTTCAGTAATACCATCTTCCATAAAAGAAAGCAATTTTTGTAGAAATGTTGGTGTTAAATTCAATGTACCAAAATATTGATCCCACTTTGCAGCAATTTTTGAACCGGCTTCTTTGTAATCACGGTCATTAACTTCTGTCTGGAGTTCATTTGGAATTGATAGATATAAATTATTTTCTTCTTTAATCAACCAGTTTTTACCGATTAACGACTCCATAAGATTTATATTGTTATCAAAAATTGATTTTTTAATTTTCCATTTATCTTTAGTTATTAGTCTTGACTGATCAACTTCAGAAAATAATTTCACCAATAAATAAAACTCTTTTAAATCAATTTTTTCATCTTTAAAAACGACTTTAGGCACCTTAAAATACTTTGAATGCTGCAATATAATCACTCCTGACTTTTAGACAGCATCTGTAATAATAACATATTAATAATAGTAATTCAATCAAATTAATTAAGAGTTTCGTCATATTTTTTTAGCGTATATTTTTTATTCAACATGACATTCTTTTTCCCTTTTTTATAAAGAAAAAACAGGAGGTGAACTCCTGTTTGGAAAAGCTAATAACCACTTATAATTTAGGAACAATCCGTATTAATTTTTTTTTAATAAATTTAATTGTCTCTGCAAATTAAATATTTTTATAAAGAATCCTACTTATAAAAATTAATCTACAAACCGATTTATTACATTTAATAATTCATCTATTATTTCTTCGTCATCATTTTGGAGTGAACTTTGCACACACCCATTAATATGCTCCTGTAAAACATTTAAAGCAACCTTCTTAAGAGCACCTCTTACAGCGACTATTTGTGTTAGTATATCAACACAATATTTATCATTTTCGATCATATTCTTTACTCCTCGGGTTTGTCCCTCGATTCTATTTAATCTTACTAAAAGGTCCTTTTTTTCTTCTTCAGAAATTGAATTCATTTAATCAACTCCTACTTTATTATTTTTCGATACAATTCCTGTTATTTCGGATTGAAACTTCTTATTTCCTGATAATTTTTTATCTACTCTTTTTGTAAAAAGATATGAAACGTATAAAAATATGAATGAAAAAATTATACCAGATAGTTCTGGCGAAATACTACCAACTAAAAATGATAAATTGGAACCCACAAAATAACCTATCACAAAAAACAAAAGAGGTACTAAATAAATCAATAAAGAGCCCAGAACCAAAGAACTATCTTTAAGTTCAATATTAACCATATCTCCTACATCAACATTTTTATCATTTTTCACTTCTACATATATTTCATCTTGTTCATGTGATTCATCAAGCCCTAATATGCAGTCCTCATTACATTTACTACAGGCTGAATGTCTGGTTACAACGACTTGAGCTTTATCACCATTTACATCTACAACACATGCTTTTTCTTTCATTATAACACTCCTAAAAATCTTTAATATATTTGTCTCTTTGTTTTCTTTCAGGTGCTTCTATTTCATTTTTTATAAAACCAAGTGGAGTAATTGTTGCAATATAATGTTCGAGTGGAATATCTAATTTTCTTTTAATACTTTCTCTATTCATATCCGCAATCCAACATGTACCAAGGTCATATAGTCTAGCAGCTAACATAAAATGGTAAGCAGCAATATCTGCATCTTGTTTATATCTATTAGACTGTTCATTATCAGAACAGATAGCAACTGCCATTGGTGCTTTCTTAATAGGCTCCGAAGCGGTCTTTCTGATTGAAGCTAAATCACAAATTAATTCTTTTTCAGTAATAAATTTAAAATAGTATGATTGAGAATTCATTGAGGTTGGAGCAAATCTAGATAACTCTATTACTTTATTTAAAATTTCTTTTGATATTTCTTCATCCTCGAAATCTCGATAACTTCTCCTTTTTAATAATAACTCCTTACCTGTTAAATGTGGATTTAATTTATGTAAAAATGATTGAAATTCCAAAGTTCTTCCTTCAGGATCTTTAGCAAAAAATTGATAAATATCGAAGTCCTCATTTTCTTGAGGTTCTTTTGTTATTTCTATATCATTTGAAATTTTTTCATAAAACTTATCAACCTCTTTTTTATCTTTGAAATAAAAAGTTATTATACCTTCATTATCAATTGTATTGGCATGGCAAAAACCTAACTGAAGATTTCCTTTCTCAAATATCTTGCATTTTCCTTGGTCTTGCCATAATTTCATTCCAATCTTATGTTGGTAAAAATTAGATACCTTTTCTAAATTCTTAGTTTTCATAAATACAATCCCTGACATATTAAACACTCCTCAATTTAATTGGTTAAAAAATCAAAAATGTTACTTAACATTCCACTATCATCCATTCTATATAACTCTGTGTATCCACAATTACTGCAACTTATTGCCACAAATTTCTTGTTTTGTACATCAAATATTTTGGATAATTTTCCTCCAGTAGTTCTAAGTTCAGACTTCTTATAATCTTTACGCCCACATTTTACACATTCAAATTCTTTCACTATTAGTAAGCCTTCACTTATTATTTATTTCATTATATCAAAAAACCCCTGCTATTAAAACAGGGGTTTAGTTAAATTCATTAATTCTTTATTTCACAACAATATTAACTAGTTTTTTAGGAATTACTATTGTTTTTGCAACTTCTTTGTCTTCCGTATATTTTTGAACTTTATCTTGTTTAAATACTTTCTCTTTCAATGCATCTTCTGAAATATTAGCATCAACATCTACTCTATCTCTTACCTTACCATTGATCTGGATTACTATTGTTATTTCATCTTTTTTAGCCGCTTCTTCCTCAAATTCAGGCCAATCAGCTCTGTGTATACTACTCTTATGTCCAATTTTATGCCATAGTTCTTCGGTCATATGAGGAGCAAACGGGGCCAACATTAATAGCGTTTTTTCAGTAACAAAGGCAAGAAGCTCTTCATTAAGTTGCTTTTTGTTATCTACAAGATAACTATATAATTCATTTACTAATTCCATTATAGCACTTATAGCTGTATTAAAATTTAATCTTTCCGAAACATCTTCAGTAACTTTTTGTATAGTTTCATGAAGCTTTCTATGAAGTTCTTTTTCATCTTCATTTAAATTTGATTGGGCAAGATTAATCTTGCTAACATCAACATCTTTTATATCATCAATATTTTCAGCGATAAATCTCCATACTCGGTTTAGGAATCTATTCGCTCCTTCTACTCCGGCTTCACTCCATTCTAAATCTTTTTCAGGGGGAGAAGCAAAAAGTATAAACAACCTTGCAGTATCTGCACCATATTCATCAAGAATTCGGCTTGGATCTACTACATTACCTTTTGATTTTGACATCTTATCTCCATCTTTAAGAACCATGCCCTGTGCTAACCATTTAGTAAATGGTTCTCCCTCGTCCAATAGATCAAGGTCTCTAATTACCTTTGTAAAAAATCTTGCGTAAAGGAGGTGTAAAATTGCATGTTCTATTCCTCCTATATATTGATCAACTGGGAACCAATCTTGAGCACTTTCGTTTGAAAATGGAAGTTTTTGATTATTGGAATCCATATATCTTAAGAAATACCATGAAGAATCAACAAAGGTATCCATTGTATCAATCTCTCTTTTAGCATCTCCACCACATTTTGGACATTTAGTATTAACAAAGTCTTCAGCTTTAGCTAATGGAGAAATACCCGTTGCTGAAAATTCAACATCATCTGGAAGTAATACAGGTAAATCTTCTTCATCTACAGGAACAGTTCCACATTGGTCACAATACACAATTGGAATTGGAGCACCCCAATATCTTTGTCTAGAGATTAACCAGTCTCTTAACCTATAATTAGTCTCTCTTTTACCAATATTTTTTTCTTCCATTACATTAGCAAATTTATCAAAAGCTTCCTCAACATTTAATCCATTATATTTCTCTGAATTTATTAGATACCCATCTTCACTATATGCTTCTTTCATATTTGAGCCATCAAGTTTTTCTTTTTTATCATGGGGTTGAATAACTGCTTTTATAGGAAGATCATATTTTTTTGCAAAATCAAAATCACGTTGGTCATGAGCTGGTACAGCCATAATAGCACCGGTACCATATTCCATTAAGACATAATTAGCAATTAGAATTGGAATCTCTTCACCGGTCATTGGATTAGTAGCATAACTGCCTGTATATATTCCTTCTTTTTCAGTTTCTGGTGAAGTTCTTTCCATATCTTCTTGATTTTTTACCCTGTTTATAAAATCTCTAATTTCATCCTCATTTTCTTTATCAGTTATCAATTCATCTACATAAGGATGTTCTGGAGACAACACCATATAGGTAGCCCCATAGATAGTATCAGGTCGAGTTGTAAATACTTCTAACTCTTTATCAATTTCTTGAACTGGAAAATTAATACTCATTCCTTCACTTCTGCCAATCCAATTTTTCTGCATTGTTTTTACTCTTTCCGGCCAATCAAGTTCCTCATGACCTTCTAATAATTCATCTGCATATTCTGTTATCTTTAAAAACCACTGTTCTAACTCTTTTTGTTCTACTAATGTATCACAACGCTCACAGCGATTATTTACAACCTGTTCATTAGCTAAAACTGTATCACAGCTTGGACACCAATTGACAGGCTGTTCTTTTTTATATGCAAGATCATTTTCATACATTTTTATGAAAAACCATTGAGTCCATTTATAGTAATCAGGATCTGCTGTCGCAACTTCACGATCCCAATCATAACTTAGTCCCATGGCCTTCATTTGTTCTTTCATACTTTCAATATTTTCCCAGGTCCACTCTCTGGGATGAATGTTACCATGTTTTATAGCTGCGTTTTCAGCTGGTAAGCCAAATGCATCCCATCCCATAGGGTGAAGGACATTAAATCCTTCCATTCTCTTAAATCGTGCTATAACATCCCCTATAGAATATACTCTCACATGTCCCATATGTAATTTTCCTGAGGGATAGGGGAACATCTCTAAAACATAGTAGTTATCCTTTTCATCTTTGTTTTTTGCCTTATAAAGTGTTTTATCATCCCAATCCTTCTGCCATTTTTTTTCAAACTTTTCAAAATCATAATGATTCTGCATTTCGCACTCCTCCTTAAATAAATAATTTAAAAATAAAAAAACCCCTCCCGGTCAAGGGACGAGTTGTTTACCCGTGGTACCACCCTAATAGATAGTAATAATCCACTTAAAAAGTTAACGCCTTTATTACGATACTGTCTAATTAAAAAGTTCAACAGTATGGACTCCAGAACGAGTTCAATATTCTACAATATTGCTTTACAGCTACCAGCAACTCTCTTTTTTAATTGTATAATATCTACTATTTTCCTTCACAGTTCCCTAACATTATTTGTCTTAGTAAAAATTATATTAATTTATACTGTTAAAGTCAAGAAGTTTCTTCTTTTTTCAAAATCTTTTGAGCATCTGCCCAAAGTCTATCAAGGTCATAATACTCACGCTCTCTCTTATGAAATACATGTATAATGATATCTGCATAATCCATAAGAATCCAACGTCCATTATCTTTGCCTGCAATCTGTTTTGGATAAATACCTTCTTCATCCAATTTTTCTTCAACTGCTCTAGCGATCGCTTGAACTTGTTTATCTGTATTCCCAGAACATAAAACAAAATAATCTGCTATTATAGTTAGGCCTTTTACATCTAATATTTCTATATCAAAAGCCTTTTTATCATCGGCTGCCTCTGCTGCTAGTTCAGCTATTTGCTTATACTTGTCTTCTGACATTAATTTTGTTCCTCCTTTTTTGCTATTACATTATTAGTAAAGTTTTCACCCAATATTACCTGAAAGTCAACTTTTATATCTTCATGTTGCTCTAGTTTACCACCTAAAACTTCTTTTAATCCTTCCGCAGTATCTTTATTACCAGATTTATAATAAATCAAAGTCTCTTCATAATTGAAATTGTCTGCATTACTTATATCCTTTATATTAAAACCATATTTTTCTAACTCTTCACCAACTTCACTAGCTAAACCTGATATGCCGTTTCCATTTAAAATTGTAATATGATATTGATTATTTTGTATATACTCTTTACTTCTTATTAAGTTATTTACCATAATTTCTAAGCCATCTCCATCAGCAATCCAATAACTTATTCCTTTAATATACTCCGGTCTCCCGGGTACCATTTCAGTTTTTAGATTATTTAAATTAGCGTTTTTGGCTAATTTTACAAAAGGAGTTATATCTTTAATTGGAATATTTGTATTTACAGAATCCATAACTTCATTATAAATAGAAGGTAAATTTAATATTATATTTGGTGAAGTTGCTTTTTTCATTAAAGCTTCTATAAATTTTTGTTGTCGTGATACTCTACCAATATCACCTAATTTATCTCCTCTATACCTTACATACTGTAAAGCTTTTTCGCCATCTAAATGTACATCTCCAGGAGGTAAATTAATATTTACTCCTCCTGCCTTATCAACATACCTAAGTCGTTTATTAATATGAATATTTATTCCACCCATTTGATCAATGATTTCTTCAAAACCTTTAAAATCTGTTTCTAGATAATAATCTAACTTAATATTTAAAAAGTCCTCAACAGTTTCATTTAAAAGTTCTATTCCTCCATAAGCGTGAGCAGAATTTATTTTATTATAACCATGTCCATTTACTTTTACTCTTGTATCCCGTGGAATAAATAATAATCCAATCTTATTTGTGTTTAGGTTTATGCTGGCCACTATTATTGTATCAGCTCGAGGTGGCCCATTTATTGAAGAATCATACCCAGCAACTAAAACATTTAATTTGGACTTTCTAAATGGATTCAAATTTAAAAGGCTAAAATTATCGTTTAAAAAAATATATAAAGATAATGATATAATAATTATCAATAATATTAAAGCAATTGTCTTCAATTTTGACCATTCCATCTTTTCAAGCATTTAATATTCTCCCTTCAACAACTTATTCCTGGTTAATAGAGTATTAGGATGTATTATTCTTCGGCGCTCTATATTATACTTTATTGTAAAATCACAAACAAGTATAACAGCTTTATCTATATCTACTTTAACTTTTTCTCTTATTAAATTTACCCCAGGAAAATCTCTATTAGGTTCAATAATATCTGCAATAAATATAATCTTTTCGATAAGACTCATGTCTGGCCGTCCAATAGTATGATATCTAATTGCATTTAGTATTTCTTTGTCCTCGATTTTAAATTCTTTTTTTGCCAAAAAAGCTCCTACTGGAGAGTGTAATAAGTTTGGTAACTCTTTTTCCCAATCATCTATTTCTATATTATTATTTTTTACTATTTTTATTAGTTCCTTATTACTAAAATTTCTTGCATAATCATGAAGTAAAGCAGCAATTCTAACTTTCGTAATATCAATTTCATACCTTTTAGCCATATTAACAGCAACTTTAACTACTGCTTCTGTATGCTTTTTTCTAAAATCATTTTTGCTATTTAATTCTTTTTTTATGCTCTTTATATCCTTCATGCAGTTCACCTATTTATATAAGTTATTTGATTTTATATATTTAATTACTTCTTCAGGAGTTAAATACTTTATTGACTTTCCTTCTCTAACATAATTTCTTATCATTGTAGAAGAAATTTCTATTAAGGAATTATTAAGTATATTTACATTATTTTCATATTTTCTTAGTCTTTGGTCTTTCATAATATTAGTAAAAGAATAATCAGCTCTTTTAGCAACTATTAAATTAGAATTATCCAGAATATATTCTGGTTTATACCAATTAAAAATCTCTGACAATGAATCAGTTCCTATAATTAGATTAACTTTATCTACTTGGTGTTTTTCTTTAAAATGAACTATAGTACGAGCAGTATAGGACTTTCCTTTCTTTTTTAACTCCCAATCTGAGATTTCAAAATGGTTATTATCATCTACAGCTAATTTAAGCATATTTAATCTATGTTCAGGACTGTTAATTTCATCTTCTTCTTTATGTGGTGGTTTACCTGCTGGCATAAAAATAACCTTATCCAGATTAAATTCCAGATAGGCTTGTTCAGCACATATTAAATGTCCTAGATGGACCGGATTAAATGTACCACCTATAATTGCAAATCGCATATTTCCCACCTTCCGTTCAACTGTTTTAATTATAATAAATATATTTATTATATTCAAGTAAATATATAAACTAAGAAGGATTAAAAGATTTTGTGTAGAATTTAAATAAATAACAGGAGGTAATTAATATGTTATATAAATATAAAAATATAAAACCTGAAGTTGATGAAACTTCTTTTATAGCACCAGGAGCTAAGCTAGTTGGGAACATTGAACTTAAAGAAAATACTAGTATTTGGTACAATACTGTATTACGATCCGATTTAAATAAAACCACTTTAGGAAAAGGCACTAACATTCAAGAAAACTCAGCTCTACACGTAGACACCGATAAACCATTAAATATTGGTGACTATGTAACAGTAGGACATAATGCCACTATTCATGGATGTAACATTAAGGATAATTGTTTAATAGGAATGGGAGCAATCATATTAAATGGAGCAGTTATTAATAAAAATTCAATTGTGGCTGCTGGAAGTCTTGTAACAGAAAATGCTGAATTTCCACCTAATTCCTTAATAATGGGAACACCTGCTAAAGTAATCAGAGATTTAACCGAAGATGAAATTAAAGAAATTAAGGAATCAGCAGATCATTATATAAGTTTGGCTAAAGAACACAAAAATAGCTTAAAATAAAAAAATCCCTGCTTAATGGATTAACTATAAATCCATTTGGCAGGGATTTCAGCTGTTTAATTAAAAAGGTTCAAAACTTTGTTCAGCCCACCAATCTTCTTTAAGCATTTCATATTGTTCTTGGAAGAAATTTAAATGCTGGTATTCCCATTCGATTATTCTATTATATATCTCCTTAGCTTTTTTAGAATCAGTATTACTAACTGCATCTTTATAATAATCAATTGCTTCTTTTTCCATTTTAACCCCAATTCCAAAAACAGACAATGAAAAGGATAAGTTTTCTTTTTCTATCTTATCCCACTTGAATATTCTCGGCTTTTCTGGTGGTTTCATTTCATCAACTGAAAATTCTAAATCACCATCATCTTCAAAACCTTCATAAAGTTCTTTAAGCCAATCAATATGCTTTAATTCTTCATTAGCTAATTTTTTAAAGGATTTACTGATTTCCTCTTCTTCTATTCTATCAGCTGCCATATTATAAACTTGGTATCCTTCATTTTCATTTAAAATAGCTTCTTTAATCACTTCTAATTCTTTATTGGACATTTTCAAGCCCCCTTTTATTTTATTTATTCTTCTCGTGGCCACTTTTTTGTGGCTGTTAATAAAGCGTTTAATTACTAATTTGGGAATGTATTTTACCTTTTATATTTCAAGTCATATCATAGGTAAAATATATCAAATAAAAGTTCTATTTTCAAGTAAGATCAAATATTAAAATTGACATATATTTCAAAATAAAATATAATAAAATAAAATTCAAGTGAGGAGGCTTACATAATGGAAAAAAGCCTTATTATTGCTAAAGCTGCTCTTAAACTAGCAATTTCAGACCGTCAAGAGGAAAACAAGTTAAAAAAAGAATTCTTAGATGATAAAGGAATTAAATCCGCAGCTCTTGATTTTGGAGGAGAGTATAATAAATCTGTGAAAAAAATTATAGAAAATGCAGTAATTGCAGCTCGAAGGGAAAACTTAATCAATGAAACCCACTCCAATCAAGGTGCCGTTGCTGGTGCTGCTCATGAAGCTTTAAAACAAATTATGAGTAGTGCAGTGGGTTTAAACATTGGTGGTAAAATTGGTATTGCTCGTAAAGATGACCACTTAGTTGTAGCAATCTTTTTCGGAGTTGGTATGTTAAATTTAAATGAAGTAGCGGTTGGCCTTAGCCACCGAACCATTACTTAATTATTAATTTTTATATTCTTGACATTCTCACGTATTATATGTATAATAGAAAAAATCACAAATTGGTAATATGGTAATATGGTAGGAGAAAATAACAGGAAATCTCTATGGATTTCTATGTCTTTAAACACTCCTTCCCGGAGTGTTTTTTTATTTCTCTTTCCAAAACCAAATCAACAAAAAAATAAGGAGAGATGTAAAATGGTAATTAATGGTAAGAAATCTCGAATCGTAGTATCTATTCTCATTTCATTAACTCTATTCTGTTTGGTAACTTTTCAAAACACAGCTCAGGCACAAGACAAGGTATTTAAAGTTGGTATTTCACAGTTTGTAGAACACCCTGCACTAGATTCAGCACGTGAAGGCTTTATTGAAGGACTTAAAGAAGCAGGATTTATAGTAGGTGAAAACCTTGAAATTAATCTTGAGAATGCTCAAGCTGACATGTCTACGACTCAAACAATTGCACAAAAATTTGAAAATCAAAATTTAGACTTAGTTTTAGCTATTGCTACTCCTAATGCTCAAGCTGCTGCTGGAACCCTATCTGATACTCCACTTGTGATCACAGCAGTTACAGATCCTGTGGCAGCAGGATTAGTTAAAGATCTAACTGATAAGGAAAATGCAATTACCGGAACTACTGATATGAATCCAGTTGGAAAACAGCTAGATTTAATAAAAGAATTTTTGCCTGACGCTAAGAACATAGGTATTTTATATAATAGTGGTGAAGTTAATTCTAAAGTTCAGGTTGATATAGCGAAGGAAATCGCTCCCGAAAAAAATCTCAATATTGTAGAAGCTACAGCCACAAACACTAGTGAGGTATCATTAGCAACTTCATCCTTAATAGGCAAAGTAGATGCCATTTATTTGCCCACAGACAATACTATTGCTTCTGCTGTGCCATCGATAATGAAAATAGCTAAGGAAAATAATATACCCGTCTTTGCTTCTGAAAAAGGCCAAGTTCAAAACGGTGCTATAGCAACACGAGGATTAGATTACTTCCTTTTAGGTAAACAAACAGGTCAGATTGCAGCCCAAGTTCTAAATGGTGAAGACCCTGTTTCTATACCTATTACAGGTTCACAAAACCTTCAATTGATAGTTAACGAAGAAGCTGTTGATAGTTTCAATTTAGAGATTCCAGATAGTATTAAAGATGAAATTGAAATTAGATTGTAAATAATGTAATGGACAAAATATTGGAGGGTTTGATATGTCTTTAGGATTCTTAATTACTTCATTAGAACAAGGATTAATATACGGAATAATGGCCATAGGTGTTTATATAACATTTAGAGTACTAGATTTTGCAGACTTAACTGTAGACGGTAGCATTACCTTAGGTGCTGCCGTCTCCTCCAAAATGATAATTATGGGTTATAATCCGTTTTTAACACTAATTTTTGCTACAATTGCGGGAGGTATTTCTGGTTCTTTTACTGGCTTTTTAAATACTAAATTAAAAATAGCTCCTTTGTTATCAGGAATTTTAACTATGACTTCATTGTTTTCAATTAATTTGAGAATTATGGGTAGACCAAATATACCTTTATTATCCGATGATACTATTTTTGATATTTTCAATGTACCGTTTTCCCTATCAGCATCTAGTGAATTAATATTAATATTAATTGTTGTTTTATTAGTTTTAATTACTTTAATCCTATTTTTAAAAACAAAACTTGGATTTGCACTACGAGCTACAGGTGATAATCCTGCTATGGTGAGGAGTATGGCTATAAATACAAAAAGTATTAAGATGATTGGATTAATAATAGCTAACAGTTTTGTGGCTTTATCTGGTGCTTTAATCTGTCAGTATCAGGGTTTTGCTGATATAAGTATGGGAATCGGTACCATAATTGCTGGTTTAGCTTCTGTAATTATTGGAGAAGTTATTTTTGGTAGTGAAAAATTATATTTTGTAATCCCCGGTATAATAGGTGGTTCAATCTTATACAGAGGTAGTATTTCATTTGCGTTAATGAGTGGCTTTGCTGCTTCAGATCTAAAATTATTGACAGCTCTTATTGTAATTGTTTTCCTTTCAACTCCAAAAATAAAATCTGCAGTGGGAGGTAAGTTTAATGTTAAAGCTAATTAATGTGAGCAAAACTTTTAATCAAAATACAGTTAATGAAACAAAGGCTTTAAAGGGTATAGATCTAAAAGTACAAAACAATGATTTTATAACTATTGTAGGAGGAAATGGTGCTGGTAAGTCCACTCTTTTAAACAGTATTGCAGGTGTTTTTGGACTTAGCAAAGGAAAAATTATTTTATCAAGTAATGATATCACAGATATGCCTGAATATAAAAGAGCTAAGTTTATTGGGAGAGTATTCCAAGACCCTCTTATGGGTACCTCACCGGATATGACCATTGAAGAAAACTTATCATTGGCTTTAAACAAAAATTCAAAATTAACATTAAAGTGGGCTCTTAATAATAAAAAAAGAAAAATAATTAAACAAAATCTGTCTGAAATTGATTTGGGTTTAGAAAACAGACTGGATACTAAAGTAAAACTATTATCCGGAGGACAAAGACAGGCCCTTACATTATTGATGGCCACTATTATTGAACCTGAACTACTATTACTAGATGAACATACTGCTGCTTTAGATCCCGCTACAGCGATTAAGATTAAAGATCTAACACAGCAGATTATTTCTAATCATAATATCACTACTTTGATGATTACACATGATATGAAGGATGCTTTAAAGTTTGGAAATAGAATGCTCATGATGAACCATGGTGACATCATTATAGATATAAATGGTAAGACAAAAGAAAAAATGACAATTGACCATCTTTTAAAAATCTTCCAGAAAAAAAATAAACAAGGTTTCTATAATGATAGGTCTATTTTAAGTTTAGCTTAATTTAAACATCAAACTTTCATACGGTCTTAAGCTCAAACCTTTATCATTTAAAATAGCATCTTTATAATTTGATATTATTAAATCTATTTCTTTTAACTTTTTATTTATTGGTATTTCTATTGATAAATTTTGTCCAAAGAAATTTATGATTATTAAATATTTATCTTCATTAAATTTTCTAATATAAGAAAAAATAGAATTATGTTCCTCTAATATTGGCTTATACTTGCCATATATTAAGCCCAAATTGTTTTTTCTAATCTTAATCATATTTTGATAATAATTATAGATTGAATCAGGATCATTTATGGATTTTTCTACATTTATTTCTTTGTAATTTGAATTCACATTAATCCAGGGTGTACTTTGAGTAAAACCAGCATTTAAGTCATCATTCCACTGCATAGGAGTGCGTGCATTATCTCTACTTACCCTGTGAATTTCCTTCATAACTCGGCCTTTAGAACGGCCTTTATTTGTTTCAATCCTGTAATGATCTATTGTTTCAATATCTCTATACTTACCTATATCATTAAAAGATACATTTGTCATTCCTATTTCTTCTCCTTGATATATAAATGGAGTCCCCGGCATAGTAAGCATCATTGTTGCCAACATCTTCGCAGATTTCTTCCTATATTTTTCATCATTTCCAAACCTCGAAACTATTCTTGGTTGATCATGATTTCCTAAGTAAATAGCATTCCATCCTTTTTCATAAAGTCCTTGATTCCACTTTTTATAAATCCTTTTTATTTCCTGTAAATTTATGTCCTTTTTTCTCCATTTGTTTTCATCACGACAGTCAACAGACATTAATTCAAAATGAAAAACCATATCTAATAATTCTTTTCCATTAACTTCCGAAAACTTTTTTGCATTTTCAACTCCAAAATCTAATGTTTCGCCTACAGTCATAATATCATAATTAAATAAGACCTCTTCTCCCATTTCCTTAATATATTCATATAAACAAGGTCCATTAAGAAAATATGGCTTCCCATCACCATAATCTCCATTAGGAGTTTTATCCCCATCAGGAAAACCTTGGTCCTTTGATATCATATTTATTACATCCATTCTAAACCCATCTATACCTTTATCTAACCACCATCTCATCATATCATATATATTAAATCTTACTTCTTTATTTTCCCAATTTAAATCAGGTTGTTTTTCAGCAAACAAATGTAAATAATATTGATCAGTTTTTGAATCATAAGTCCAAGTTGAGCCCCCAAAAAAAGATTCCCAATTTGTAGGTGGTTTATTGTTATCTTTACCTTCTCTCCATATATAATAATCACGATATTCATTATCCAAAGAATTCCTAGATTTAATAAACCAATCGTGTTCATCTGAGGTATGATTAACTACTAAATCAAAAATTACCTTCATACTTCTCTTATGTATTTCCTCAATTAATCTTTCCAAATCATTTAGAACTCCAAATTCATCCATAACAGATTTATAATCACTAATATCATATCCATTATCAGCATTCGGTGATTTATAAATTGGACAAAGCCAAATAACATCTATTCCTAAATCTTCAATATAATCCAATTTTTCTATTATCCCCTTTAAATCTCCTATTCCATCTTGGTTACTATCATAAAAACTTCTAGGATATATTTGATATACAACTGCTTCTTTCCACCATCTCTTTTTAATCATGAGATTATCATCCTTTCATCATATTCCTAATTTTATATCTTAAAACTAAAATTGTAAAATCAATCTATTAAAAATATACATTGATCTAAATAATATAAAAATTATTTAATATTATGAATTTTTTGCAGGAATATATACTCCAACATTGAAATATAACAATACAATGAAATGGATTTCAGAAATCGTTTTCATTTTAAGGAGAATTAACTATGAATACTACAATGAAAGATGTAGCAAAAAAGGCAAATGTATCTTTATCAACGGTTTCAAGGGTAATTAACAAGAGTAATCTTGTTAGTAAAGATACAGCAATTAAGGTGAGAAAAGCCATCAAAGAATTGGATTATCAAATTAATGAATCTGCGCGGGCTCTACGCACCAATATTAGTAAATTAATCGGAGTTATTGGAGCAGGTATGGATAATCCCTTTTTAATGAAAGTACTTAAAAGCATTGAAACTGAAGCCATAAAAGAAAATTATAATATCATTTATGGAGATTCAGAAGGAGAATTAGAACAAGAACTATATTATATAAATATGTTTCAACAAAAAAAAATTGACGGTTTAGTTATAATGACAGCTAATTTCAGTGATGAACTGATAGAAGCTGTTAAAAAAAGTAATATCCCGACTGTCTTTGCCTCAGGTTACTTAAAACAATCTGAACTCCCTTCTGTTACTGTAAACAACGTTAAAGCAGCAGAAGATGTTAGTGAATATCTTTTTGAATTAGGAAAATATTTTGGGATAATACGAGGGCCTTACCGTGATTCAGTGGCAAGTGAAGAAAGAATGCAGGGGGTAATAAATAAATATAAAGAAAAAAATGTTAAATTGAAGAAAAAATATATTGCTGAAGGTGACTTCACATTTAAAAGTGGTTATAAAGCAGCTAAAATATTGATAAAAAAAAATGAAAAGCTAACTTCTATTTTCGCCTTTAATGACCAGATGGCAATAGGAGCGATAAAATATTGTATAGATAATAATATGCAAGTACCAGACCAAATTTCTATTATTGGTTTTGATGATATTGAAGCAGCCAAATTTGCTAATCCTTCATTAAGTACAGTCTATCAATCAGGTACTAAACTTGGAATCGAAATAATGGATATTTTATTAAAAGAAATAAATGGTTCTCAAGTAACAAGGAGTAATGTTTTTATACCACACGAATTGATTATTAGAGAAAGTAGCAAATAGAACTATTCTAGGAGGTGGTTAATTAAAATATTGGTTAAAAACAATTGTAAATTAGTTATTTTAATATTTTTAATATTATTACTAATTTGCAGGGGTTTTATTAATTTTAAAGAATATTAAAAACAGAACTATCAAGAAAAGAAAGGGGTTATTAAAAATGAAAGGTAAGATTACTACTGGGTTAACATTAGTTTTATTGGCAAGTCTTTTACTCTTCACTTTACCTGCTGTAGCTCAAGACGGTACCGTAACCGTTATGGGAGTTTGGGGTGGCGGAGAACTCGACGCTTTCAACAAGATGGTTGAACCTTTTGAACAGGCCTCAGGTATTGAAGTTCAATATGAAGGTACCAGAGATCTACCTACACTCTTAACCACTCGTTTAGAAGCTGGAAATCCCCCAGATATAGTAGCAGTATCTGGTCCTGGTATGATGAAGGACTTAGCAGATGATGGAGATCTAATAAATCTAGAAAACGTATATAATATGAACTATATTAGAGAAGATTTTGATGAAAAATGGATCGATCTAGCAACTTATAATGATGGTATGTATGCAATGTTTTTGGCAGCTGATGTTAAAAGTCTAGTATGGTACAATCCTAATGTATTTGAAGAATATGGTTACGAAGTTCCTGAAACATGGGAAGATATGGATCAATTAGCCCAACAAATGCAAGAAGATGGAATTGCACCTTGGTCAATTGGTTTAGAATCAGGAGCAGCTAGTGGTTGGCCAGGAACAGATTGGATTGAAGATATCATGTTAAGGACTACCGATCCAGAAACCTATGATAAATGGATAGCTCACGATATTCCATGGACAGATGATAGAATTAAAAATGCATTCGAAATTTTTGGAAATTATGCAAAGAATCCAGATATGGCTTATGGTGGACCCACAGCTGTACTCTCAACAAACTTTGGGGACGCACCTAATCCACTTTTTACAGATCCACCTAGAGCAGCTCTACACAGACAAGCTAGCTTTATTACTAGTTTCATAAAAGACAATAATCCAGAATTAAAAGCTGGTGAAGATTTCGACTTCTTCCCACTTCCACCAATTGATGAAGAATATGGTACACCAGCACTTGGTGCAGCAGATATGCTCAGTATGTTAAATGATAATCAAGAAGCTAGACAATTTATGAAATATATTGCAACTCCAGGCGCTCAATCTATTTGGCTCAGTGAACTTGGTAAATTAGGAACTAACAATAGAATAAATCCAAATGTATATCCCGATGATATTACACGACAAATGGCTGAGTTCTTAAATAATGCAGATACATTCAGATTTGATGCCTCTGATTCAATGCCCGCTTCTATAGGCTCTGGAGCATTCTGGCAAGGTATCTTAGACTATGTAAGTGGTGAAAATATTGATGGCGTTTTAGAATCTATTGAACAAAACGCTGATGATGCCTATAGCTCCGGAGAAGCTACTAATTAAAGTAAAGCCGGGAGGTTTAATATATGCAAGAAAGAAGTAAAAAGAAATGGGTGGCCCTCTTTGTAGGGCCAGCCTCTCTTGTTGTGGGATTAATGCTCTTATATCCCTCGATTCAGACTTTTATTTTAAGTTTTTTTGGTCCTGACTCAGAAAAATTTATGGGTATACAAAATTATATTTATGCTTTTACTAATGAAACAATGCTTATTTCTTTCAGAAATAATTTAATGTGGTTAATATTTATGACCACATTTACTGTTGGTTTAGGGTTATTATTTGCAATTCTATCAGATAGAGTAAAATATGAAAAAATAGCTAAATCAATAATTTTTATGCCAATGGCTATTTCCTTTGTTGGTGCTGGTGTGGTCTGGAAATTTGTTTATACCTATAGACCACCTGCCTCAGAACAAATAGGTTTATTAAATCAAATTTTAACTTCTTTAGGGATGGATCCAATTGGATGGTTAATTCAAGGACCTTGGATTAATAATTTAGCATTAATATTTGTTGGTATTTGGATGTGGACTGGATTTTGTATGGTCATCCTCTCTGCTTCTTATAAAGGAATTCCTAGAGATCAAATTGAAGCTGCAAAAGTTGATGGAGCAACTGAATGGCAGGTATTTAGATTTGTTATCTTCCCCTACATGAAATCTACTATTGCTGTAGTTGCAACAACTATGGTAGTTAATGTTCTAAAAATATTTGATATTGTATATGTTATGACCAATGGTAACTTCAGAACAGAAGTTATTGCTAATAGAATGTATAAAGAAATGTTCCAATATCGTAACTTCGGCCGTGCCAGTGCAATTGCAGTAGTACTATTCATATTAATTGTACCAGTTATTATTGCTAATATTAAAAGAATGCGGGGGGAGCAAAATGAATGATAATAAAACAGTAAAGATCATTATAAATGTACTTCTTCTATCGATAATGTTTATTTGGATACTACCAACACTTGGCTTACTCATAACTTCTGTAAGACCAGCTTCAGAAGTAAGTTCTAGTGGGTGGTGGACTGTTTTAAATAGTCCGTTGAAATTTACCCAGTTTACATTAGAAAACTACCAAAAAGTTTTAAATGTAAATAACATGGATATTGCTTTTAGAAACAGTTTTATTATAGCTATTGTTGCAACAATTTTACCGGTAGGAATTGCTTCATTTGCTGCCTTTGGATTGGCTAAATTACGCTTCAGAGGTAGAATGATTATATATGGTATAATAGTAGGCCTATTAGTTATACCACTTCAAATGACTTTTATTCCTATCTTAAGAATATTTAACACGCTTAATATAAATGGTACATTTCTAGCAGTATGGATAGCACACACTGGCTACGGGATGCCATTTGCAGTATTTATGTTATATAACTTCTTCTCCTCTCTACCTGATGATTTATTTGAAGCTGCATATATTGATGGTGCTTCAATGTGGACAGTTTATTATAAACTAGCCTTACCGCTATCAGTACCTGCTTTAGCTTCTTTAATTATATTTCAATTTCTCTGGACATGGAATGATCTATTGGTTGCCTTAATATATCTTGGTGGTACTCAAGACGTAGCACCAGTTACAATAAGATTGGCAAATATGGTTGGTTCCTATGGACAAAACTGGCATGTTTTAACTGCTGGTGCATTTATCTCAATTATTGTACCACTTATTATGTTCTTCTCTTTACAAAGATATTTTGTAAGAGGAATATTAGCAGGTTCTGTCAAAGGTTAAAAAGGGAGTATAAATATGTTACCAGATAAAATAGATTTAATATTGAGAGATCTAAAAAAATTATCATATGAAAACAAACACGAATTAAAAAAATGGAAAGTTCAAGAAGTTAAAAAAGTAAATGATAACACATATAAACCAATTGAGTCAAAAAAATCATTTCTTACCGGTAATAGTAGCGTTTGGGATAATACCGGTAAGATTTTTTTCTTTCATTATAGAATTAAATTACCTCAAAAAATAGATGATGAAAATCTATATCTTCATTTAGATATTGATGGTGAATGTGCACTATTTATAAATGATGAAGTTTATAGAGGATTAAACGAAAAAGATATAAGATTGCCAAAAACTACTGATGACTTCTATCACTTTAAAATTTTAGCCACATATGATATCCACTTATATGCTCGACATCAAAGAATGTTTAATCAACCCTATCCTCCTCATTTATTCAGAAAAGCCTTTTTATTTAATAAAAATAAAAGTGTGGAAGACCTATATTATTTGTTATTAAATACTAAAAAAACCATTGAGTCTCTTAACTCAAAAGAAAAGAAAACCAAATTACAAAATTTACTAGATTCAACTATTAATATTATAGATTTTTATACTAATCAACAACAAAAATTCCTTGATTCTATAGATAATGCTTTTGAATATCTAGAAAATGAATTAAAAAGTATAGATGCTCATAAAAATGGAAATGTTCATTTGCTAGGTCATTCCCATTTAGATTTGGCTTTCAAATGGAGAATAACTGATTCAATAAGAAAATTGCAAAGGACTATTAGTACAACCCTTAACTTAATGGATTCTTTTGACAACTATTATTTCATTCAAAGTCAAGCTATATTATATGATTATTTAAAAACACACTTTCCTAAATTATTTGATAAATTAACAAAAAAATATAAGGAAAACAAATTTTTAATAGAAGGAGCTCTTTGGGTAGAATCAGATACTAATATACCTAATGGTGAGTCACTAATAAGACAGATATTATACGGAGAAAAATTTTTTGAAAATAACTTCGACAAAAAAACTAATATATGTTGGCTACCAGATTGTTTTGGTTTCAGTGCAATATTACCACAAATTTTAAAAAAGTCTAATATTGATTATTTTATAACAACAAAATTACAGTGGAATGATACTAACAAATTTCCATATAATATTTTTAATTGGGTAGGAATAGATGGAAGCAGTATATCTTCTTATCTTCTCTCTGACACTTATGGTGGAGAACTCGAACCTAAAAAGCTAAAAAATGCCTGGGATTCTAGAAGACAAAAAGAACTTCCAGAAGTATTAT
Source organism: uncultured Halanaerobiales bacterium (assembly GCA_913055675.1). Lineage (GTDB taxonomy): Bacteria > Bacillota > Halanaerobiia > Halanaerobiales > M55B127 > M55B127. The sequence continues at coordinate 20,957 of CAJXKY010000003.1, read as the reverse complement.
CCTTATATGGTTTTGGTGATGGTGGAGGAGGAAACAATGAAGTCCAAATCAATAATTTAAATTCGTTAAAAAATATTCCATATCTACCTGAAATTAAAACGGGGGATATTTTAGATCATTTAAATAATATTTTTCAAAAAGAAAAGCTCCCCTCTTGGAAAGACGAGTTATATCTCGAAAAACATCGTGGCACTTATACAAGCCAGGCTAAATTAAAATACTATAATAGACGATTAGAATTCAAACTTAGAAATATAGAAATTTTCTATTCTTTGGCTAAAATCAATGGATATAAAATTAAAATTGATTTTGAAAAGCATTGGAAGGTTTTATTAAAAAATCAGTTTCATGATATTATAACAGGTTCTTGTGTAAGAGATGTGTTTAAAGATGCTGTAAAAGATTATATAAATCTTGAATCTGAATTAAAAAAAATAAAAAATAATATTTTTGAATATTTTAATGAAAATATTTTGGTCAATAAAGATGAAATTTTAGTTTTTAATCCTAATTCATTTAAATGGAATGATTTGATAAGTTTAGACAAAAATAAAATTAAAGATATATATAATTCTATTAAGATTAAAGATGAAATAATCCCTTTACAAAAGACTGAAAATAAATTATATTTTAAAACAAATAATTTAAAACAATTTGAAATAAATAAATTTCAACTTTTAAAAAATAATAATATAGATTATAAAAATAATCTCAAATCAAATAAATATAGTCTTGAAAATAAATATTTAAAAGTTAAACTCAATAATTCAGGTGAAATTGTATCCATTTATGATAAAGTAAATAATATTGAATATATAGAAGAAAATAAAACTGGTAATCAATTATTATTATATGATGATAAATCAACTTATTTTGATGCATGGGACATTTCAATATCTGAAGAAAATAAAAAAGTTATTGATAACATAGAAGATATTAAAGTAAGTGAAAAAGGTCAATACTTCCATTCGATAGTTATTAACCGAAACTTCTATAGTTCCACTATATCCCAAAAAATAATTCTTTATGAAAACAAAAGAAAAATCGACTTTATTACAGAAATAAATTGGCAAGAAAGGCAAAAGTTATTAAAAACATCTTTCCCAATTAATATTGAAAATTCAACAGCTCTTTTTGATTTATCAATGGGATATCTTGAAAGGGAAAATTATAAAAATGATTCTTGGGAAAAAGCTAAAACTGAAGTGCCAGCCCATAAATGGGTCAATATAAATAATAAAAATAGGAGTATTAGCCTTTTAAATGATAGTAAATATGGACATGAAATCAATGAAAATGTAATTAAGCTCACTTTATTAAAAGGTGGCATTTATCCCGATCCTAAGGCAGATTTAGGCAAACATAAATTTACCTATTCCCTTCTATTAAACCCACAAAAAATCAATATAGAATATATTGAAAAAGAGGCGGTAAAGTTAAACAATAAACCATTAAAATTTCATGATACAAAAATAAATAAACTATCAACCAAAAATTATAACCCATCCTTTATAAAAATTCGTAATAGTAATGTTATTTTAGATAGCTTTAAGCCGGCAGAAAATAATAAAGGTTACATTCTCAGAGTTCATGAATATAAAGGCGAGAATACTAATTTAAAAATATTTTTTAATAAAGAAATCAAGGAATTATATGAGACAAGTCTATTGGAAAATAATATAAAACAATTTAAAATTAGTAATAATCAGTTTGTTGATGATATAACTGCTTTTGAAATTAAAACTTATAGAATAATTTTGTAAGATAATGAAAAAAGGCTCCCAAATGGGAGCCCTTTTGATTTTATATATAATTATGCCTGTTTTTTAAATTTATCATTAACACTATAAGTTTTTCTATCCTTATATTCTTCCTGTTTTCCATCATTCCATTCTGATACTGGAGAAAGATAACCAACTACTCTTGAATAAACTTCGCATTTTTGTTTTTTACTCATTTTATTTCCCCCTTTTAATTTCTAATTTCTACTTCCACGTTTTTTTCACTAAAAATATTTTTAAATTCATTTAGTTCTTTTTCTGAAAACCTTCTTTTTCCTTTAAAATCAGGGTTGTTCACTTTGTTAGGACGAAAATTCTGAATGAAGAATTTATCAACTCCATAAACTTTTTTAGCAATCTTTTTCATTATTCTTTTATCATGCATTCCTGGAACAACCGTTGTTCTCATTTCGGTAAAAACATTTGAAGAATTTATTAATAATTCTTTACTCTGATCTATATTATTAATTATTGACTTATTTAATTTTATTCCACAAAACTGGGCATAATCCTTTATTGGTCCTTTTATATCCATAGCAATATAATCGGCTAACTCATCCTCAATTATTTCCTTTAATAAGTTGTAGTTTGTTCCATTTGTATCTAACTTAATCAGTAAGTCATATTTTTTTATTTTCACTAAAAGTTCATAAATAGATTCTTGAATTAAAGGCTCTCCACCCGTAATAACTACTCCATCTATCAATCCGGATCTTTTATCTAAAAAATTCCATAAATTATCTAACTTTAAGTAATCATTTTCATTTTCTTCAGAAATTAGCTCAGGATTATGACAATAAGGACAATTCATATTACACCCCTGAGTAAATAAAACGGTAGATATATTATCAGGGTAATCTATTAATGATGTCTTTTGAATTCCAGATATTTTTATATTATTCACTTTGCTTAGCCCTTTCTTCTGCTTCACATTTTGGACAATAATGATGTTCACCAGCTAAATAACCATGAACAGGACAAATACTAAAGGTTGGTGTGATTGTATAATATGGCAATTTGAAATTTGCAGCAATTCTTCTAACAAGTTTTTTAGTACCTTCAGTACCATTTAATCTTTCTCCTAAAAATCCATGGAAAACTGTATTATGGATAAATACTAATGTGTTTTTACCAGCTAAATAATTGTGGTACTTCTCAGTTGTTAAATCATAGAACTGATTATCTTCAACATTTACTTTGCTGGCATCTAATACTTTAACAACAGTAAATTGTTTTTTATTATTAGTCTTAGATTCATTGTTGTTATCGCTCTTTAATTGAATTAATATCTTATTTTCAAATTTAATTTCAAATTCTTTTTGTCCATCAGCTTTATTTTTAACATTTTTATAAACTACTATCCCTGCTCTACTACATATTTCTAAAATATCATCAGCTAACTCTTCATATTTTGTATGGTATTCAGTAAGCTCATCATTAGAACCCTCTGTTTCGAACAGCCCAGATAAAAAACTATATATATTATTTTGAGTTATTTGTTCTTTTACTTTTTGTGGAATATTGTTTTTATTATCTTTAACTTCTATATTAATATTAAAACGTGTTAAAAGTTCTTTTACGGTTTGATTCTTTATAGTTACTTTATAATTTTTTCCACTACTTTTAATTTCTCCTACAAATTCAATATCACAGCCAAACTTATTGTTAATTATTTCAGCTATAGAATTAATATTTTCCATATTATTATCAATAATTGTGATATCATCTTCAAATATCTTATTAGCACTTATGAAATAACCTATAAACCACATTAGGTCATCATCTAACTCTGATTCGCTCTCTGGGTAAAGGTTCGTATCATTTTGTAAAATATAATCACCAGATTCAAGCTCATCTGCTCTTTTTTCTCTTACTTTATATTGATTCATATGAGTAGCAAATGAACTAATTTCCTCACCACAGACCGGACAATCATCTTCAACATGGCGTTTTTCAACTACAAAGAATGGATGCCAGTCACTTGTGGTAATATCTAAACCTTTTTCAGCTTTGATCCTTATTTTATCATTTTCACTCACATCTATTGACATAGCATCTTCTATTAAATCCCACTCTGCTTGATTTTTGTCTGGATTATAACTAATTGTCTTTATAGGTTTTAATTTATCATAATTTTCCACAATATCTTCTATCTTTAATAACCCTTTATCTGTTGCTACTTTATTACCTTTTTCAATACAGCCCCCTGTATATTCTGACTGTAAATCATCTTGTAATTCTAAAGCATCAAAAATATCTTCTGTATAACCTACAGGTAGATGGGTTGAATTAGTATAATAAGGTTCAGCATCATTTTCTTCAACTCTATCTTCATTTGCAGCAATTATATTTTCACCAAACTTTTGTTTATCTATTCTTGCTAATCTATAAGACGTAGATTCAGCGGGAGTCGCTTCTAAATTATATAAATTATCTGTTTCCTCTTGATATTCTTGCATTTTTGATTTCATCTTTTCCATTACTTCAAGAGTGAAATTATATGCTTCTTCGTCCGTAATGTCTTTCCCCATAAAATTTATAAGTGATTCATTCATACCATTTATACCAATCGTATTAAAATGATTTTTCCAATATTCATCAAATCTCTTTTTTATGTTTCTCAAATAAAATCTAGCATATGGATATAGACCTTGTTCTGTTAAATTCTCTAGAATTGTTCTTTTTTGTTCTAAACTATCTTTGGCTAAATCCATAAGTTCATATACTCTTTCCATATACTCTTCTTTACTATTTGAGAGATATCCAATACGAGGCATATTTAAAGTTACAACACCAATAGAACCAGTCATTGGATTTGCACCAAATAAGCCTCCCCCTCGTTTCCTCAATTCTCTGTTATCTAACCTTAGTCGACAACAATTATGAGTAATATTACCATCAGAATGAACAAAATAATGGTTTTTATCTAATTCTATATCATAAAATACTTGTTGATAATTTAGATCTTTTCTTTCAATATTTTTAATTTCAGTTACAGCATAATCAGAATCACGTAAAGTTTCTATCTTTTCATTTGATAAATCCCATCTATCAATACTTGATAAACCAACCATTTTACAACCATATGATTGATATAAATTATTATTATTTTCATCTTTAACATATTTTTGCTCCAATAAAAATTGTGGAATCAAATTATGAAGTTTATCTTTAATAATCTTATCATTTTTTGACCCTCTACCTAAAATATGTTGAAATCTGATTACTTGAGAATTTTCTCTATATCTCAAAGTAGTACTTATACCTATTAATTGCATCAATAGGTTCAATTCTTCGGCTAATTTCTCATCATTTATATGAATTTCTTTGCCATCTCCGTAACCATCACCATCAAAAAAACCTTCAATAAACTTAGTTATTGTTTTAATATCTGCTGACCAAGTCCAATTAGGTAATTTATTATATTTATTTAAATCATGAGTATTTTTTAATTTATTAGCAAATTCAGAATTATAAATATAACCTCTCAATGAATTTTCATATCTAGGATCTAAAGTAAACTTCATGTCATAATTTAAATGATTTTTTATAAACTTTTTAGTTCGATTAATTAAATTAGTTTCTTGTTTATTAAATGATATTTGTATTCCTCTTAACACCTCTTCTTCATATCTGCTATCATATAAATAATTACCATCTGCTATAAACAGTCCCATAAACCAAGCTAAATCCTCTGAAATTATAGAGTGTTTATTTAATACATCACTAGCGTCTTTTGTTACTAATATAAAATCATCTAATTCTATATCTTCAGCTTTTTTTGTGGTAATACCATTTTCACTATAAACAGCAACTAAATGGTTAGCAGAAACACGCATTGATTTACCATCTTTAGCTGTAATTTTAACTAACTTATCATCAGTAGTTTTTAAGAATTTATTTATATTCACCCATTCCAATTTTCCATTGTTTGGATTTAAGGAAAGAGTTTTCACTTCATTATTAGTTTCATACCATTCATTATCTATTTGGTTTCCCTTATATTCTTTAAAAATTTCTTCAATAGTATATTTCTTAATATTATTATTTTCTTTTATTAGCATAGTTTCTTCAGGGTAAAGACACATACTTCTTGCATCCTCAGGATCCATATCTGAATTAACAAAATTACTAAAATAAGGTATTCCATATTTAGCAGTCATTTCCCATATTGGATCTAGTTTAGGATTCTGCCAATCAAAGTCTGAAGTTATATTGTAGGTTGGAATTGGGAAAGAAAATACCCTACCTTTAGCATCACCAGACATCATTACTTCAGCAAAAGCTCTATTAAACATATCCATTTCTTCTTGAAACTCTCCATATGTTCTTTCTTTCATTTCACCACCAATAATAACTGGTTGATCTTTAAAGTGTTTAGGTACTGTAAGATCCATAGTGATATTAGTAAAGGGAGTTTGAAAACCTACCCTGGTAGGAACATTCATATTAAATAGAAAGCCCTGCATGGCCTGCTTTACTTCTTTATAGCTTAAGTCATCATATGCGATGAAAGGAGCTAATAATGTGTCAAAATTGGAAAAAGCCATTGCCCCGGCTGCTTCACCTTGTAAAGTAAAGAAGAAATTAATAATTTGCCCTAGCGCTGTTTTTAAATGTTTAGGAGGGTTACTTTCAATTTTAGTAGGCACCCCTCTAAATCCAGTTCTTAAAAAATCTTCCAAATCCCAGCCACAACAGTAAACACTTAAATTACCTAAATCATGTATATGCATGTCACCATTTGTATGTTTTTCACCTGCTTCATCAGGATAAATTTCTTGCAGCCAGTATTGAGCAGTAACTTCTGAAGAAATGAAGTTATTTAAACCCTGTAATGAATATCCCATGTTACTATTTTCTTTAACTTTCCAATCTTCTAATTCTAAATAATCATTCATTACATCAACAGCATCATTAAACATCTTTTTGGTATCTCTGATTTTGCTATGTTGTTCCCTATACAAGATATAGGCTTTGGCCACTTCGGCATAACCCTTTTCAATTAATACTTTTTCAACTAAATCTTGAATTTGTTCTACTTCTGGTATTCCTTCTTCTTCAAAGAATATATTTAAATAAGAAACAACTTCCTGGGTAATCTCTTCTCCAATTGATTCTTTTTCTAGATCTACTGCTGAAGCTGCTTTTAAAACTGCATTTTTTATCTTTGACCTATCAAATTCTACAGTATTTCCATCTCTTTTTTTAACATACTTTAATGGCATTAATTAAATCCCCCTTTTAAAATAAAAAAACCTAACTATATATAAAGTTAGGGTATATATACTTTACCCTGTCACGAAGATAAAAGTAACAATGATTATCAAGCAGTTCTCCTGGCTTGGATTTCTTCACCTCTGCTACCTTCCCCAACTTAATGAGTGGTATAACAGCCAATTTTACTCCTCACAGTGGCGGACCCGCTCAGGATTTGCACCTGATTCTCTTTTAAATTTTCAAAAAGAAAATACTTGATAATTTTACTATGTTATAATGTTTTATTCTTTAATGGTAATTAATATCCTGCTAATAAATTACAAAATCATATTGATTCCAAAAATAATTAAAATTACACCTGCAATAAAATCAGCATATTTTTCTATAATAATTATCTTTTTTAAATATTGTATCATTATTAGAGATATATAAGTAAATAAAGCTGCTACTAAACCAATTATAATAGATTTATATAGCATATTAAAAAACATTTCTTGATAAAAAACAGAAAACCCAACACCTAACGCATCTATACTAACACTAATACCTAACAATATTACAGATAGAATATCCAGCCTTCTATAGATACACTCTTCTTCTTTTTTAAAACCCTCTCTAAACAAAATAATTCCAATTATTAAGATTATAAAACCGCTCATAACATCACTAATTCTAATAATTTGAGTATTAATAAAGTTACCTAATAATCCTCCAAGTAATGCTAAGAAAAATTGAAAAAATCCAAATGAAATAATTAAAGAAAGTTTGTTTCTAAAATTTAATTTTGTACCACATGCAATTCCCATTGAAACTCCTGAAGCATCCAGAGAAAGCGCTACTGCTATTAAAAATATTTCCATTAATATCACCATTCTTTTATATATTGGATACATTTTTATATGTTAACAAATATGGTCCTTAAAATCCAGAGTAAATTTATATTATTTTTACTCAATTCGCCCTATACAGCATTTTTTGTACTTCTTTCCACTTCCACAAGGACAAGGATCATTCCTTTTAACATCTTCCCAAATATTGTCATGTATTTTTTTGATTTCCGACTTTATTAATCGAGGATGTCTGCTTTTATATATCCCTTTTACAATTTCTTTAAAAAAAGGTTCAGCATATGAAAAAAAATTTTTGTAACTCTCACACAAATAATTAATGTTTCTTTCATTTAGCCTATTTTTTGGACATCCTCCATGACAAATAAAATAATATCTACATTCTAAACATTTTTGAGCTAATTTTTTATATTTGTTTTTACCGAATTTCTTTTGTACAGATGATTGTACCAAATCTTTAAGATCTATATCATTAATATTTCCAACTTTATATTCAGGAAATACAAAATGATCACATGAATATATATCGCCATTATGTTCCATAGCTAATGATTTACCACATTGTTCTTTAAACATACATAAGCTTGGTTCCCTCCCATACCAAGCATTTACACACTGTTCAAAAAACTGTACATAAACCTCTCCATAATCATTTAATAACCAATTATCAAATATTTCTATTAAAAATTTACCATACTCTAAAGGTTCCACAGATCTTTTAGTAATATTTCCTTTACTATCAGTCTCTACAAGAGGTATAAATTGCAGAAAATCCATTTGGTTTTCTCTATAATAATTGTATACCTCGGAAGGTTTTTTAACATTAGATGAATTAACCACACATAAAATGTTGGTTTCTACATCAAATTTATTTAATAATTGATAGCTCTCTAAAACACTTTTAGTAGTGTTTTTTTCTGCTTTAGTTTTGCGATATACATCATTTAAGTAATTAGGCCCATCTAGACTAAGTCCAATCAAAAAGTTTTCCTCATTAAAGAAACTAGCCCATTCTTCATTAATTAACAAACCGTTAGTTTGAAAGTTGTTTTTAATCTCCCAATTGTCTGGTACATATTTTTTCTCTAGATTAACAGCTCTTTTGAAAAAATCTAATCCCCTTAATGTAGGCTCTCCCCCCTGCCAATTAAAAGAAATTACTGGACCAGGATGTGCTTCCACATATTGTTTGATAAAGTCTTCTAATAATTTTTCGCTCATTTTAAACTCTTGTACATCTGAATAATATTTTGTTTTATCTTTATAATAACAATATTTGCAATCCATATTGCATATAGGACCAACCGGGAATATCATTATATTAAATGGTTCTAAATTCATTATTAGTAAGTCTCCTCATTTCATTAGATATTTACTATTTTACCCTCTTAATAATAACCATCTTGTTTATCTACATAATTCCAAATATCATCAGCTGACTTATCAGAATCCCTATTTATTAAAGCATTATCAAACTGAGGAAGTTCACCCTTTTTAAGGGGGTCGTCAGTTTTGATCATCCACTTATCTAAATTATTCCTCATCTCTTCTAATATATCCTTATGAGAGCCCTCATTGACTAGATTATTGGATTCATTTGGATCTAACATTAAATCATATAACTCTTCATTACGAATATACTGTTCTCCCCAATCATTTTCTAGTAAAACATCTTTAGACAAACTTTGATCGGTATTACTTAAAAGAGGTTTTGTTCTATTTCGTAATCTTCTAATATATTTCCAACGTTTGGTTCTAACTGCTCTCTTTGGTTCATATGCAGTATGGTAATTAACTTCTGCATATATTTGATCGTGGATACTTTTGGTTTCATCTTTAATCAATGGTAAAACCGATTTCCCTTGCACCCAGTCGGGTATTTTAATATCTATTAATTGGCACAAAGTAGGATATATATCTATATGTGAAACCATCGAATCTATAACTCTACCACCTGTAAAACCATGTGGGCCTCTTATTATTAATGATACTCCAATTCCATCATCTTTTAAGGTGCATTTCATCTCAGGAAAGGGTAAACCATGATCTGTAGTGAAAATAATAATTGTATTTTGATATAAGCCATTTTCTTTTAAGGTATTCAATATTTTGCCGATCCCATTATCAAGTACCGCTGCACTTTCTTTAAAAGCTGCCATATCTTTGCGTGTTCTAGGGGTATCTGGTAAAGGAGATGGTGGATTGGTATATTTGATTCCTTCTTCATCTTTTATCTCATGGAAAGGGCGATGAGTTTCTTCATATCCAACACTTAGAAAAAAAGGTTTATCGATATTATTATTAATAAAGTCAATAGCTGAGGGTGTAACATATTTAGAATAATTATCCTCAACCTCTAGTACATTGTCATAACCTATAGTACTAGGTTCTTTACGAATATGTTGCATTCCAATTAATGTTGATTTATAGCCCTCTTCTTTCAATACATTAACAATATGCTTATCGGTATCTGGTAATTCAAATCCTCTGTTAACAAGCCCATATTGGCCATTATTGTGAGGATATTGACCTGTTAAAAAACTAGCTCTGCTCGGAGAACAAGTTGGGGCAGCACTAAAAGCTTTCCTAAAAAGAACTCCTTCTTTAGCTAATTTTTTTAAATTTGGAGTAGGTACGGAATAACCATAGGGCTCGATATAACGACCTGTATCATGTGAATGAATATATAAGATGTTTGGTTTCATCTTTTTACTCCTCATCCAATTCTTTTTTTATCTCATCATACTGTTCTTTAGAAATCTCTTTATTTTTATACTTTTCATCAGCTTTTTTTCTTACATATTTTTTGGTTTCTTCACTTTTTTTAGAACTAACTTTCTTTAAAAACCCCTTTTTATATAGATAATAAAAGGCAATCCCCATAAAAGCAATAAAGAAAAAAGTCATATTAGTATACCTCACTTTGATTTCATTTTAATCTTTTTATTAATTCATCTTTTTGTACTGATTCGAAATTTCCATTCTCTAAAGAATAAAAACTCTTTTTGTCTATTTGTTCATCTAAATATTTGATCTGTTCAGGGTGACATGTTAAAAAGAATATTTGATTGTTGTCTTTTAAATTATTTATGATTTTAAATATATTTCTCAAGTGTTTAGGATCGAAATTTACTAAAGAATCATCTATAATAACAGGTAAAGAAGGATTTATTTCCATAATTCTATTAATCCTTATTGCCATATATAATTGTTCTCTAGTACCGCGACTTAAATGGTCAATTTCATCAAATATTTTACCTTCTTTTTCATGAACTTTAAAATTTGGTTCTGTTAAACTATCGAGAGGTTCTATTTTATTATATTCACCAGAAGTGATTCTATTTAATATTTCACTAGCTTTACCTAATAATTTATCTTTTTTTTCATTTAAAAATTTCTGCCAGTATTTTTCTAATATAAAAGCTGCCATTTTGTTTGCTGCATATTTTTCAGCCAGTGGTTTTAAGTTTTTTCTTGCTCTATTAATTTTATTTTCAGCTTTAATTAATTTTTCTTCAGTAGCAAGTTCACTCATTTTTAGATTTATTTCTTCTTTTTTATTTTTATTTTTATCGAGCTTTTTATTTAATTCATCCAGCTCTTCTTTTATAGATTCATATTCTTCTGATACATGTTGATAAGAAACATATTTTCTATATTCTTCTATAAATATAGAAATCATTTCTTCATGTTTAATATCTTCTTTTAGTTTAAAAGCTTTTTTCATTTGTTCAGTTATATTTGTTAATTGACCTTCTATATCTTTTACTCTTTCCTTTTTTTGATTATATTCACTTATCAATTTAGCCAGTTTTTCATACTCTTTTATCCTAGTATATAGTTTACCTTCTGTATCTTCAACATATTCTATTCCTTTTAAATTATTTATTTCTGCTTTTATTTCTGCCATCCTGTTATTTTTGTTTTTGATTTTTTTGATTATTTTATAAATCTCATTTGTTTTTTCTATATACTTAATGATGTTTTCAGTATTCTCTATTAATTCATCTTTATTAAATTTAGAAAAATGTAATATGTCGTTAAAATTATTTAAAAAATCATTGACCTCTATTAATTCTTTTGCAAAGTTTTCTTTTTTATTATTATATTTTTCCTTTTGGTTTTTATATTCAATATATCTATTTTTAAGTTCGATTATATCTTCATAGTAATCTTTTAATAATTTGGGTTGAATGTCCTTATTTAAATTTAAATGGTTTTTTAAATCATCAAACCTATTTTCAATTTTATTCTTTTCTTCAATTATTTCATCCAAATCCCCTTTAATAAGTACTTGGTTATGCTTAAATTCCTCAATCTCATTTTTAATATCTTGACTCTTGAGTAATTGCTTTTCAATTCTGCTTTTATTTAGATAATATTTATAAAAGAGTATTATATCTAGTAGATACAAACCTCCAAATTTCCAATCAACAAATAACAATCCTGTTACTATAATAGTATATATTATCATAATACTTAGATACATTTTTGTATTATTTTTTGTGTTATCCTCTTCTATAAGTTCTTTCAACTGTTCATTTTTGGCTTCAATTTTATGTTCTAAGTCATTTATCTTTTCTTCTTTGTTGCTAATTGTATGTAAAAGTGTTTCATATTGATCTACTAACATTCTTAATTTATTTTTATATTCAATATCTGTATCAAAATCTAAAATTGACTCTAAATTTTCTGAGATATCTTTACTGAGAGTTGCTGATTCCTTTTTTAATTTAGAAAGCCTATTATCTAAAGAACTTCCTTCTTCTTTTAAATTCTTATATCTTTCTTGAAGACCAGAAATTATATTATTATAGTTCTCTATCTTTTCTTTATTTTGCAAGATTTTATTTCCATCTTTTTCTTTATATTCTTCACCAGTATATTCTTCAAATTGATTAAGAACTTCATTGTACTCTTCATTTACTTCTTTATAACTATTAAATAATTCTAAAGCTCTATCAGGATAAAAAGTTATCTTCTCAGTAGGTATATCAATATACTTATCTTTATTCAGCTCTTCTTTTAGTTGTATTCTTTCTTCAATTTTTTTATAATTACTTTTTATTAAATCTAGCCTGTTCTTTTTTTTCTTTTTCTTATTTAACTTTTGAGTGTAATTTTCAATTTCATTAATGATCTCTTTTTTCTCGTTTTTAAGGTTATAATATTTTTTTACTTGAGATTTAGCTTCCTTCTTTAATTTTATACCTTCTTCTATAATTTGATTGTATTCTTTAAAATCATATACATTAATTTTACCAGATTTTCCACCAATATTGCTAGCATGCGATTTGAAATCTTCTTTTAACTTTGGGATTAAAGTATATTCTTTTAATCCTGCTCCCATAAGTACTGACTGCAATTTTTCCTTATCACTTACACCTGTTGGAATTTTTTTCAATTCTTCTAGCGTAATAGTAAAAAGTTGATTATAAGTAAACTGATCAATATCAGCAAATATATTTTCAATTTCATCTTTATTTTTATTCATAATATTTACTTGTGGATTGGCATATCCATTTATCAAAATATTATAATCATTATTATCATCAGTCATAATTGCTTCAACATTATAACTATTACGAGCTGGTGGAATAATATCTTTATTAGGAAACCCATACCCAATATATCTTAACACTTTGAGCAAAGTAGTTTTACCTGCTCTATTTCCACCGCCAATTATATTAAAATTAGGGTCTAGATTATTTAATTCTGCATTTGCAAATATTCCAAAATCACGTATATATATATCTTTATATCTCATTAAAGGTCCCTTCTTTCAATAATCTCTTTAATTATCTCATTTTTAGCTTCATCAAATAATTCTTCAAATAACTGATCAGTAATTTGGAATTCTTTGGGATCTTGTTTTTCTAAATCAACTTCTGGATTCCATATATCTCCCATTGCATTTTTTATCTCTTTTACCTTTTCATCGTTTTCTTTTAAATTACTCATAAATGAAATTAACTCTTTGATAAATGGGTCTTTTGCAATTATATTATCCAAATCTTGTATCTTTTTTGAAGTGCGATTAATTATATCATTAACAAATATAGAAGGCATTCTACCACTATAATGTGACCTTAATTTTTTTATAATATCATTTAATGATTCTTCTTCCTGCTCTTGAAATAATTTATATAGCTTTGTTTTTCCTTTCAATACTATTCTTAAAATATACCCCATAACTTCTTTATCTAATGAATTATAATATTCATCTATTTCATCTTTCAAAAAATATATTAGTTCCGAAAGATTATCTTTATTAAGTTCACTTAGATTTATTTCAATTCGATCAAAAATGTAGTCTGCTGTTTTTTCAAATTTATAATAAGTATTCTCAGGTTCTAAGTTAACAAAATAGTATCCTCCTACTCCGGTTTCACCCATATCTCTTCCTTGCGGAATACCAGGATATATAATATATGGTATATGATCGTTTATAACTCTATTCTCATGAATATGTCCTAAAGCCCAATAATCAATATGTTCGTTTTCCATAAGATCGTTTGTAGAAACAGGTACATAATTTGAATCATTAGGATCTAATTGAGTATGCAATAGTCCAATATTATAAACACTCTGGTCAGGAGTTGTATAGAACGTACACATTTTCCTTGATTCAGAACTTCCTCTATATGATTGTCCTAAAACTCGAGCTATTAATTTCCCTTCTTCATATATTTCAAATGTACTTACTTCTTCTGTATCACAAATATATACATTATCTGGTAATTCTAAAAGTTCACCTTCTCTACGGTATGGATCATGATTACCATTTATTATATATATATTTATACCGTGTTCTTTTAGCTGTTCACATTTATCTTTGAAATAACGAGTAGCCTTTACAGACCTCGCTTCATTATCGAAAACATCACCTGAGATTACTAAAAAATTAACTTCCTTTTTTATAGCAGCCTCTATTATTTTATTAAATGAATTATATACTGCATTCTTATAATTTTGATCTAGATCAGAGTCAAAATTCTTATTTAGCTGAATACGACTACCTAAATGTAAATCTGCTGTATGTATAAATTTAACAGAAGACTTCATTTAACACCATTCCTTTTTTTGATAGCTATTACCTCGGGTGGAGTTTTTTTCTGATTAATAAAATGGTAATGTAAAACGTTATATTTTTTGTAATTAAGTTTTCTAGCAAAGTTTAAGACCGCTTCTTTTTCATCAAAACCACCTTCATGTTCTGAATAAATTACAGCAACTATCAAACCCCCAACATTTAACAAATCTAAAGATTTATTCAAAGAAGTAATAGTTGTGTCTTTCTCAGTTTTTATATCCTTATTTGAACCCGGCAAGAATCCCAAATTATAAATGATTCCATCTACAGACTCATCTACATACTCGTCCATATTTTCATGACCATCATTTATATAATTTATATTACCTTTTAAAGTATTTACTTTAACTTTATGTTTGGTATTTTCAATGGCCTCTTTTTGAATATCAAAAGCATATAATTTGCCTTCTGAGTTTAATTTATTAGCTAAAAACAAAGTATCTTTTCCATTTCCACAGGTGGCATCAATTAAAATATCATGTTTATCTAAATAATTATTAAATAACCAATGAGAAAACTCAACACCTTGCATTAAATCCATTATAAAACCTCCAAAAACTCTTATTATATATTATTATTTCTAGAAAAATAAGGAAACACCTGTATGTATTATCATAAAAGAATTAATATTTAACAACTTATTAAAAAATTTAATATAAATTAAAAAACTGCCGGGAAATACTCCCGACAGTCTCTTTCAATTAATTTTAATTTAGAAAAAATAATATCCGTTGTTTTTCAACAAATCGTTTATTACTTTATCACGGTAATTGTTGCTGTTGAATTGGTGATTATATCGCTCTTTCTTCACCTTTTTCTTGTAGAATTTAAACATTTCAAATGTCCCCCTTTCATAAATTTTGTAGGGAACATCCTCGCTACAACTCTACTTTGTTCCAATATAATAAATTAATACTACTCAATATAACTCTTGTTCTTAACTCTAGTATAACTTACTTATCTATGTATTGCAATAGTATTTTTATATAATTTTTAACAAAAATTGATTATTATATTTATAAGATAATTACAAATAATAATGGCACCCCTAGCAGGAATCGAACCTGCGCACTCGGCTCCGGAGGCCGATGCTCTATCCACTGAGCTACAGGGGTTCATAACACATAAAAATTATAATACATTTATTTATCAAAGTCAATCAATATATTTTTCCCATTCTTTATATAATTTCTCTAATTCTTGGTTTATCTCCTGGTGTTCAAATTTTAATTTTTTCAATTTCTCATAGTCATCAATATTTTCTGGGGCTGTCATTTTCTCTTCTAAAATTTTTACTTTTTCTTCTTTATCCTCAATTTTATTTTCTATCTTTTTGAGAGACCTTTTTCTTCTTCTTTCTTTTCTTTCTCTTTCTTTTTGTCTAAAATAATAATTATCTTTTTTTTCATCTGTATTATTGTTTTTATTGTTAACTTCTTTTTCCTTTAACTCTTCTTTTTTTTCTTTATAATAATCATAATCTCCATAATATTTGGTTAAATCATAATCTTTTAATTCATAAGTATAATCAATTACCTTATTGATAAAATATCTATCATGGGAAACTACCAAAATTGTTCCAGGATAATCTTTTAATACATCTTCTAAAACCTCTCTGGAAGGTAAATCTAAGTGATTTGTAGGTTCATCTAATATTAAGAAATTATAGTTTCCATTCATTAATTCCAAAAGCCTTAATCTGCTTTTTTCTCCACCGCTTAAATCTTTAACCTTTTTAAAAACCTCTTGATCAGTAAATAAAAAAGCTCCCAATGCATTACGTGCTTCATTAATTTTCATTGAACAACTTTTTACTAAAGCAGTAATTAAATCATCTTCAGGATCAAATTTTTCAATCTCTTGTCTATAATAACCCATTTTAACACTAGCCCCTAAATCCACATTGCCTTTATCAGCTTCTAGATCACCATTTATTATATCTAATAAGGTAGTCTTACCTGAACCATTCGCACCAATTATAGCTGCTTTATCCTGCCAATATAGATTTAAATCAAGTTCATTAAGTAAAGTTTGATCATCAAAACTTTTATTGATGTTGTTTACTTTTAGAACTTCATCTCCACTTCTTCTATTAATTTCTAAATCTAAATTCATTTTTTTGCCATGTAAAGTAGGTCTTTCCATCTCATCTATTCGTTCTAAACGTTTTTCCATAGCTTTAGCTCTTTTAAACATCTTTTCACTATCTCTTGAACGACCCCAAACTCGGAGTTGATGGATAGACTCTTCTAATTTTTTTATTTTTTTCTGTTGGTTTTTATATTCCCTCATTCTTTGTTCATATCTTCTTTTTCTTTCCTCTAAATAATAACTATAATTTCCATAATATTTTTCATCACTACCGTTTTTTATTTCGACAATTCTTTCAATTACTTGGTCTAGGAAATATCTATCATGAGAGATAATAATAACGGCACCCTTATACTTATTTAAATATTCTTCTAACCACTGGATAGATTCAATATCAAGATGATTAGTGGGTTCATCTAATAATAAAAGCTCTGGTTCCTTTAATAATAATTTTATTAAACCTACTCGTGATTTTTCACCACCACTTAAAAAAGATATTTTTTTATTCAGCTCTTCGCCTTTAAAACCAAGTCCAGAAGCTACTTGCACTATTTTATTTTCATATTCATATCCACCATTTATTTCATATTCATGGCTTAAATTGCTATATTCTTCCATAAGAGTTTCTAATTTTTCATGGTTTTTGTCTTCCTTGTTAAAAGAACTAATCTTATTTTCCATAGTCTTCAATTTTTGTTCCATCTCGCGAAGTTCATTGAAAACAGTTAATAGTTCCTCATAAATGGTGTTTTCCATTGTAAATTCAGGAATTTGATCCAATAAACCCACACTTACATCATTTCTCAAAGAAAGATTTCCTTCTCTGAAATCTTCTTGTTCGGCTATAATTTTAAAAAGGGTAGTTTTACCAGAACCATTTGAACCAATTAATGCTACCTTTTCACCTTTATTTACCGAC
The DNA here is from genome assembly GCA_913055675.1 of uncultured Halanaerobiales bacterium. GTDB lineage: Bacteria > Bacillota > Halanaerobiia > Halanaerobiales > M55B127 > M55B127. The sequence continues at coordinate 3,005 of CAJXKY010000003.1, read as the reverse complement.
ATTGAAAATTTTTTTAATATTTGCTGTGTACTATAAGATTTTGATATTGAATCTAAATTAACTACGACCATAATTATCCTCCACTACCAGTGTTTTATTGTATTAAAATCCAATCTATCAATAAATTCTTTTATTAGGTCTTGATTAGCCCCTTCAACTATAATATGATGATTTCCAATGGGCTCTGTTAAAAAGTAACTAATATCATCATTTTTAAAATCTACTAATATCTGGGTCCTACATGCAAATTTACTATTTAAATTATTAATAAGTTTAGCGTTTTTATAGACAACATGATTTAATGCAGAACCACCTATTTTAAATAAAGTAATATCTCCTTTATTTAATTCTCCCTGGATACCTACACCAATTCCAGTTTCAAAATGTGATCTGATTATATAATCATTTACTGAATCAGTAGCAATAGTACAATGAGCAAATTTCACCTTATTTTTATTTGTATTTAAGGAAACTGGATTTGCCATAAAAGGTATTTTATCTGTTAAATAATTTAGTATCATCATTGATACTGCTGCAGGGACATCACCTTCACAACCAGCTACAATACCTTCATTATTTAAAAGTGATAAAGCCAAGCACCCAGTTGTTTTTAATTCAGTAACCAAGTCAAAGCATCTTAATGTAAATGCATTTAAATCATATTTTTTCACAATACTTTTTAAAGCATAGTAAACTTTAGAAGCTTTAATTAAATCTTCTTTTGAAGGTTCTTTTATATTAACAGCTTTTTTAGTAAAATCATTTGTAAGCTTTTCGGCCTGCTCTTCAGTTATTTCTTCATATTCATCAATTACTTCTTTGATTGGAATATCAATTACATTTATTCCCCATTTTCCTTTAACTTCTTTTTTATTAATATGACTATCAATTAACCAATCTGAAGGATCACCAATTACTCCTAGTTTGCTATCATTAATTTTTTCTATTGTTTTATTTACAGTAACAACATCCTTTAATTTATTAGATATTTCAACCGGTTTTCCGTGAAGTATTCTTCCATCTCTTCCCTGTGATTGGATCCAGCTTAATATTTCCATAGAAGCAGCTAAAGAGTTGTGTAAAGAGGTTGCTATTAAAATAATAGGACCTTCTAATTTATCAAATATATCTTTAAATAAATTTTCAGTACCACCGGTTTTAACAAAAACCGCAATTAAATCATATTCCTCTTTTTTAGCAGAATTTAACTCTTCTTCACCTATCTCTTCAATATTTATATCATTGGAAAGATCTTTCACGAATTGTTCCAGAGTTTGTGAAATAGAATCTTCATCATGGATTGGTGAAAAAAGTGAATACATGCCAATCTTCATATTTCATCATCCCCTCAATAAAGTTTTATTATTATGGAAGATTATAAATAGGTTCTTCAACATTTTTTCTATAAATTACAAAAACATTCCCTATGATTTGTACTACTTCTGCTCCCATTTTATCACAGACGTTTTCTGCAACTTCATTGATATTCTCCAATGAATTATCTAATACTCTTATTTTCACTAACTCATGGTCATCTAATACTTCATCTATTTGATCATATACCGACTCATTTAATCCTTCCTTACCTATATGAACATAAGGCTTTAAGTTATTAGCCTTACTTCTTAAATAACTACGTTGTTTTCCTGATAACATATATATCCCTCCTACTCCATATATTCAAATTCGATAGGACCTATAATTACAGTATCCCCATCGTTTATACTTTTTTTTCTCATCAACTGATCAAGTTTATGATGTCTTACTATTCTTAATAATCTCTGTACAGAAGCATCATTATTGAAATCAGTTTTTTCAGTAACTTCATCAATTAATTCTCCAACAACCTCATATTTATCTTCTGCTATTTTTTTGATTTTCATTTTATTTTCATCGATAAAATCAGGTTTAATTAATACATCCTCTTTTGCTTTAATTTCTTTTTCTTTCTCTGGTAATGTTTCTAATTTCTGACCTATATGGTATTTTAATTCATCTACTCCTTCTCCAGTTACTGCTGAAATAGGAAACACTTCATAACCTCTTTTAGTTAATTCTTTTTTAACTTCCGGCAAGTTATCACGGGCTTCTTTTAAATCCATTTTATTTAAAGCAATAACCTGAATTAACTCAGCTAATTCAGCATCATATTCTCGTAGTTCTTTATTTATATTTTCAAAGTCTTTAATGGGATCTCTTCCTTCTATACCAGAGACATCTATTACATGGATTAATAGTCTTGTACGTTCTAGATGTTTTAAAAACTCATCACCTAAACCGATCCCTTCATGAGCACCTTCAATCAAACCGGGAATATCAGCCATTACATATGATTTATATTCATCATATGATACAACACCTAAATTGGGTTCTAAGGTGGTAAAATGATAAGAATCTATTTCAGGCTTTGCTGCTGATACTTTTGAAATTAAAGTAGATTTACCAACATTAGGATAGCCTACAAGTCCCACATCAGCGAGCAGTTGCAACTCTAAGCGTATTTTATAAGTTTCGCTCTTTTCACCTTCTTCAGAAAATTTTGGGGCTTTACGAGTGGATTTTTTAAACCTGGCATTACCTCTACCACCTTTTCCACCTTCTGCTACAACATATTCTTCTCCTTCATCTTTCAAATCAGCTAATATCTTGTTTGTATCATCATCATAAACTAAAGTCCCGGGAGGTACTTTTAAATAAAGATCTTTTCCGTCTTTACCGCGCTGATTTTTACCACGGCCATGTGAACCTTTTTCAGCCTTATAAAAGTTTTTATATTGAAAATCAGCTAAAGTATTTAGGCCTTCATCAACTTTCAGTATTACATCCCCGCCATGGCCCCCATCACCGCCATCAGGACCACCCATAGCTTCAAACTTCTCTCTTCTAAAACTTACAACACCATTACCTCCATCACCGCTTTTTACTTTGAATACTACTTCATCTACAAACATTTATCTCACCTACCTTATACCTTAATACAATAAAACCCTCAGCACAAAAGTACT
>CAJXKY010000002.1 GCA_913055675.1 uncultured Halanaerobiales bacterium | reverse complement strand
TCTGCTGAAGCAATATTAATGGCAAAAAATGTAGATGGAGTTTACGATGATGATCCCGTTAAAAATGACAATGCAGTAAAATATAAAGAACTAACATATATCGAAGTATTAAATAAATCTTTAAAAGTTATGGATTCAACAGCAATTTCATTATGTATGGACAATGATATCCCATTAATTGTTTTTGGTTTAGATGATTATGATAATATTGAACGTGCTATTATTGGTGAAGATGTGGGTACTGTGGTTAAATAACTTATATTAAGGATATTTAAGGGGGAAATAAAATGATAGCTGAAATTACAAAAAAAGCTGAAAAAAGAATGAAGAAATCTCTTGATTCAACTAAAGAAGATTTAGATAGCATCAGAACAGGTAGAGCAAGACCATCACTGGTAGAAAATATTATTGTGGATTATTATGGTTCTGCTACTCCTCTTCAACAAATGGCTAAAATAGTTGCTCCTGAACCTAGACAGTTGGTTATTGAACCCTATGATAAAAATGTTATAGAAAATATTGAAAAAGCAATCATGAAAGAAAATCTTGGATTAACTCCTAATAATGATGGAAATGTTATTAGAATTAATATTCCTAAATTAACTGAAGAAAGAAGAAAAGAACTTGTTAAAATATTACATGAAAAATCTGAAAAAGGAAAAGTTAACATAAGAAATATTAGACAAAATATAAAAGAAGAACTTGAAGATCTAGAAGATGAAGGCGAAATTTCTGAAGATAATTATTATAGAGGTTTAGATAATCTACAGGAATTAACAGATGAATATTGTGATAAAATTGATGATATAGTTGATAAAAAAGAAGAAGAAATAATGAAAGTGTAAGCAATAGATGAGCAAAAATGATCAGTATTTATTAGAAGAACCTAAACATTATATAGAAAACCTTGATCCTGAATGCAATTATGAAATTAAAGAATACCCTCCACTTAATAATAAAAGTGGAAGAGGGAACAAAATTATTTTAAGGATTTTATGTAAAGAGGATAAGGATATAATTATATATTCTTATGAAGAGTATGTTTAATTCCCCTCTATGAAGGTATAGAGGGGTTCTTTATTATTGAGGAGGTCAAAAATGCAAAATTATCCTTCACATATAGCTATAATAATGGATGGAAATGGTCGTTGGGCAGAAAATAAAAATATGCCAAGGACCTACGGTCATAAAAAAGGAGTCGAAACCCTAAAAGAAATAGTAAAAGCATTCATAGAGTTCGGGATTCCAAGTTTAACTGTATATGCTTTTTCAACCGAGAATTGGAAAAGACCTCCTAAAGAAGTAAAATATCTTATGTCATTATTTAGTAGAACTATTGAAAATGAAGCAGAGGAATTAAACCAACAAGATGTAGAAATAAATATAATAGGTCGTAGAAATAGTTTAGATGAGAGAATATTGAAAAATATTGAATGGATAGAAGAACTTACAGAAAATAATAATAAATTAGAATTAAATATTGCATTTAATTATGGAGGCAGAGCTGAAATAATAGATGCAGTTAAGACTATTATGAATAAACCAAATCTGGATGTAGAAGATCTAAATCAAGAATTAATAAGTGATAATTTATATAATCCCAAGATATCAAATATAGAATATATAATTAGAACCGGTGGAGATCGAAGAATTAGTAATTTTCTTTTGTGGGAATCTGCATATGCAGAATTATATTTCACCGATACTTACTGGCCTGATTTTTCAAAAAGTGATTTGAAGAAGGCTTTAGAAGAATTTACTAACAGGAAGAGAAAATTTGGGGCACTTGATAATGGAGATGATATATAATATGTTGCTTAAAAGAATTATAAGTAGTATTATAGGAATACTAGTTTTTATTTTAATAGTTACTTGGGGACATTTTCCATTTTTTCTCTTGATATCTCTTATTACAGCTGTGGCTCTTTATGAATTTAACAAAATGACTAAAAACGATACGTTAATACCATTATTAATTAGTAGTGTGCTCTTTTTAATAGTTTCATATCTAAACTTAATTTTTAGTTTAAAATTTCCTATCGAATATCTATTTGTTTTAGTAATCTTAATCTTTTTTTATGATAGTTATAGAAAAAATAACTTGGAAAATATTATTCAATCAATTTCTGGAAATTTATTAGCAATTATATATATTGTATTTGGTCTTATTTATTTTATATATCTTAGAAATATTGATTTTAAATTCGGTTTATGGATCGCATTAGTTGCGACCTGGTTAACTGATATTGGTGCTTATTTTGTAGGGAAATACTATGGTAAAATAAAAATGGCTCCTAGAATTAGCCCTAATAAAACTATGGAAGGGGCTTTAGGGGGTATAATAGTATCTTTTATCTTTGTAGTGGCATTTACCCTTTATCTAAATGTTTTTTCCGGCATATGGCTTATATATGCAGCTTTACTACCGTTTATAGCAATTGTTGGTGATTTATTTGAGTCAGCTATAAAAAGAGCTGCTGGTGTGAAAGATTCGGGTAATGTAATTCCTGGTCATGGAGGAATTTTAGATAGATTTGACAGCCTCCTTTTTACAATTCCATTTACATATTTTTTCTTGACTTTATTTTTAAGCTAGGGGGCATGTATTAATGAAGAATTTAATATTACTTGGTTCGACTGGTTCGATCGGAACTCAAGCTTTAGATGTGATTGATTATATAGAAGAAGATTGGAACATTGAAGTTTTAACTGCAAATAAAAGTGTTGAAAAGATCACTAAACAGGCTATTAAATATAAACCAAATTATGTAGTGATGAGTGACAAAAATAGTGCAGATATGGTAAAATTGAATTTGAGAGATTATAATATTAAAGTATTAGGTGGTCAAAAAAAGTTAAACGAAATAGTTAAACTTGATAATATTGATCTAGTGATAAATGGATTAGTCGGAGCTGCTGGATTAATTCCCACTTTAAACACTATTGATAATAAGACTAAGTTAGGTTTAGCAAACAAAGAGAGTTTAGTTATCGGAGGTCATTTAGTAAAAAATAAACTAAAACAAATTGACAAAAATGAACTATTATTACCGATAGATAGTGAACACAATGCAATATTTAGATTACTTAAGGAACATTCAAAAAGAGAATTGAAAACAATTTTATTAACCGCTTCAGGAGGTCCTTTTGTAAACAAAGACCGTTCTGAATTAAAAAAGGTAACCGTAGAAGAAGCTTTAGATCACCCTAATTGGGATATGGGTAGTAAAATAACTATTGATTCTGCAACAATGATGAATAAAGGACTTGAAGTTATAGAAGCACATTGGTTATTCGATGTGGAATATGATAAAATAGATGTAGTTGTTCATCCTCAAAGTATAATTCATTCTATGATAGAATTAATAGATAATTCTATCTATGCAGAGATGAGTGTAGCTGATATGAAAATGCCAATTCAATATGTTTTGCAATATCCGAATGTAAAAAAGGGAATTGGTAACCAACTTAACTTAATAAAGCAAGGCAAGTTAGAATTTATGGATCCAGATTATGATAGTTTTGAATGTCTTTCTCTTGCTTATCAAGCTGGAAGAAAAGGTGGCAGTCATCCTGTGGTCCTAAATGCAGCAAATGAAGTTGCTGTTGAGAAATTTTTAACAAAAAAAATAGAATTTCTTGAAATTCCAAAGCTTATTAAAAAAGCTTTAGATTCACATAAATATGTTAGTAACCCAAATATTAATCAGATTAATGAACTAGATAAATGGGCTAGAAAATTTATAGAGGAGGTAGTTTAATATGTTTGTTACCATTCTCAGTTTTATAATTGTACTGGGAATATTAATTTTCATACATGAGTTTGGACATTATATAACCGCAAAATTAAGTGATATTAGAGTTGAAGAATTTGCATTAGGTTTTGGACCGAAATTGATTTCAAAAAAATGGGGAGAAACTGTTTATTCTATAAGAATAATTCCATTAGGTGGATTTTGTAACATGACTGGTGAATTTGTACCTGATGAGGATGATGATAGTGAAAGTTTAGAAATATATAACGAAGCAAAGGAAAATGGTAGATGTTTTCATCAGAAACCAATGTGGAAAAGGTTTGCCGTTATTTTCATGGGGCCTTTAATGAATTTTTTACTTGCAGTAGTTATCTTCTTTTTAATATTTAACATTTCTGGAGTACCAGTTAATACTTCTAATCAACCAATTATCGGTGAATTAGATCCAAGTCGTCCTGCTTCAGAAGCAGGACTATTACCTGGAGATGAAATTGTAGAAATTGGAGAAACTCAGGTAGATTCTTGGGAAGGAATGACTGAAATAATCCATAACTCTGAAATTGAGCCACTTGAAGTTACTGTTAGAAGAGGTAATGAAAATTTAACTTATAATATTACTCCTGAAAGAAATGAAGAAATGGGAGTTAATATTATAGGAATTTATCCCAAAGTAGTAAGAGAAAATATAGGATTTTTCAGTTCGATTCAAAGGTCTGTAATACAAACCTGGAGAGTTATTACATTAACAATCTCTGGTTTTGCCCAAATGATTTCCAATAGGTCAATGGAAGGCCTAGGTGGACCTGTAATGATTGCATCAATTATTGGCCAAGCGGCTCGTAATGGTTTAGTAAATGTAATGAATTGGATGGCTATTATTTCGATTAATTTAGGTATTATTAATCTTCTTCCTATTCCTGCATTAGATGGTGGAAGAATCCTATTCATAGGAATTGAATGGGTCCGAGGAAAACCGATTGATCCTAAAAAAGAAGGATTTGTACATTTAGTTGGATTTGTTTTATTAATGATTTTAATGTTATTTATTATATATAATGATATAGTAACCAGTTTTTTCTAAAGGAGTATTTTTATGGTGACTAGAAGAAATACTAAAAATATATATTATGGAGATGTAGGAGTAGGTAGTGATCATCCTATATCTGTGCAATCTATGACAAATACAAAAACTCATCAAGTTAAAAAAACTGTTGAACAAATTCATGAATTAGAAAAAGCTGGCTGTGAAATTATTAGGGTTGCAGTCCCTGATGAAAAGTCTGCTTTAGTTTTATCAGAAATTAAAAGTAAAATTAATATACCACTTATTGCTGACATCCATTTCAATCATAAATTAGCTCTTGAGTCTCTAGAACAGGGTATAGATGGACTTAGAATTAATCCGGGGAATATTGGTACTAAAGAAAAAATTAAAGCTGTTGTAGAGGCTGCTAAACAAAAAGACATTCCAATGAGAATTGGTGTTAATTCTGGCTCTATTGAAAAAGAAATTTTAGAGAAATATGGTAAACCTACTGCTGAAGGAATGGTTGAAAGTGCACTTAAACATGTAAAAATATTAGAGGAATTTGAGTTTTATGATATTATAATATCTATGAAGTCTACAGATGTTTTGATGACACTTAAAGCTCACGAAATTTTAGCTGATAAGGTTGATTATCCATTTCATATTGGTATTACAGAGGCAGGCAGTGGTGAAGAAGGAATAATCAAAACATCAATTGGTTTGGGGTTATTATTAAATAAAGGTTATGGAGATACAATCAGGGTTTCTTTAACCGGTAATCCTGTAAAAGAAGTATATACCGGTTTTGAAATACTAAAAAATTTAAAACTAAGAAACCGCGGTATCTCAATAATTTCCTGTCCAACTTGTGGTAGAACTGAAGTTGATTTAGAGCAAATTTCTAAAAAAATCAAAAATGAAATTAAAAAATATCACAAAGATTTTACAGAAGGCTTAACTGTAGCTGTAATGGGGTGTCCCGTAAATGGACCCGGTGAAGCTCGCGAAGCAGATTTAGGTCTTGCCTGTGGTAAAAAATCTGGTTTATTATTTAAAAATGGAAAAGTAATAAAAAAGGTTAAAGAAGAAGAAATGATAAATACTTTAATGCAAGAAATAAAAAAGATGAGGAGTGAGTAAGAATGAGAATGTCAAAACTATATCTACCAACTTTAAAAGAAGATCCTGCAGAGGCTGATATTAAAAGCCACCAATTGATGTTAAGAGCAGGAATGATGAGAAAATTAAATCCTGGAATTTTTTCTTATTTACCTCTGGGTTATAGAGTTATTAGAAAGATAGAAAATATTGTACGAGAGGAAATGAACAAGACAACTTCTCAAGAAGTATTACTTCCAGTTATGCAGACAGCAAATATATGGAAAGAATCAAATAGATGGGATAAATTTGGTCCTTTAATGATCAAATTTAAGGATAGGAAAGACCATGAGTACTGCTTAGGACCTACTCATGAAGAAGTCATAACTGATTTAATAAAAGATGAAGTTAGGTCCTATAAGGATTTACCTTTAAACTTATATCAGATTCAGACTAAAGTAAGGGATGAAATTCGTCCTCGTTTTGGAGTTATGCGGGGAAGAGAGTTCATTATGAAAGATGCATATAGTATGGATGCTGATTATGAAGGTTTAGATGATAGTTATCAAGAAATGTATGAGGCCTATGTTAATATTTTTAACCGTTTGGGGTTAGAAACAAGAGTTGTAAAAGCAGATTCAGGAGCTATGGGTGGTAAAGATTCCCATGAATTTATGGTTATAGCTGAATCTGGGGAAGATGATATAGCTGTTTGTGATAGTTGTGATTATGCTGCTAATACTGAATTAGCAAAATCATATGAAGAAGAAAAAAATATAGATAAAGATTTAAAAGAAAGAAAACTAATTGATACACCTGATACTAAAACAATTGAAGGTTTAGAATCATTTTTAGAAATTGATGGTTCTAAAATGATCAAAACAATGTTAATGAAAGCTGATGATGAGTTAGTTGTAGTTTTATTAAGAGGCGATGATCAATTAAATGAAGTTAAGTTAACTAACTATCTTCAAGCTGCAAATCTTGAACCTGCAACTGAAGAAGATATAATTGAAGTTTTTGGTGTTAAACCAGGTTTTATAGGTCCTATAAATATAAGTGATTATAAAATAATTGCCGATCATAGAATTAAAAATATGAGAAATGCTATTTGTGGAGCTAATATTGAAGATAAACACTATGGTAATGTGAGTCCTGTAAGAGATTTTAATGTAGATGAATATACTGATCTAAGAACTGTTAAAGTAGGAGATCTTTGTCCTGAATGTGAAGAAGGAAAATTAGAAATTGAACCTGGCATAGAAGTAGGACATATTTTCAAATTAGGAACTAAATATAGTGAAAGTATGGGAGCTACATACTTAGATGAAAACGGCAAAGCAAAACCAATAGTAATGGGTAGTTATGGAATTGGTATTACAAGAATAGTAGCTGCTGCCATAGAACAAAGTAATGATCAAAATGGAATAATTTGGACAAAAGATTTAGCCCCCTATAAGATTATAATACTGCCTCTTGGAAGAAGTGATGAAGTTAATAAAACTTCTGAAGAATTATATGATACATTTCAAGAAATGGGTATTGAGGTTTTATTAGATGATCGTAATGAAAGGGCAGGAGTTAAATTTAATGATGCAGATCTTATTGGAATTCCATTAAGAATTACAGTGGGTAGCAGATCTTTAGAGAATAATGTATTAGAAGTTAGAAATAGACAGACTGGAGAAGATTTCGAAATTAACATAGACAATTACAAAGAAGAAATCAAAAAATTACTTTCTGAATTAAAATAAGAAAGGGGCACTCCAGATGAGAATTAAGGCATTAATTCCTGCTTTTAATGAAGAAAAAACAATAGGAAATATAATAGATATCCTAAATACCATTCCTCGTGTTGAGGAGGTAATAGTAGTCGATGATGGTTCAGAGGATAATACTTATCAAGAAGCAGATTCAAGAGGAGCAAAAGTTATAAAGTTAGATGAAAACAAAGGTAAAGGTGCTGCTCTGCAGGAAGGGATTTCTAAGATAGATACAGAAATTATCTTACTATTGGATGGAGATCTAATCGGATTAAATGATACACACATATATAAATTAATAAATCCTCTATTAGCTGATGAAGCAGATATGACAATAGGTATTTTCACAAAAGGCAGAGGATTAACTGATCTTGCTCAAGTGGTGTCACCTAATTTATCTGGGCAAAGAGCTATCAAACTTTCTGAACTAAGAAAGATAAAAAGTTTAGATCAAAAAGGATTTGGTGTAGAAGTAACTTTGAACAAACATTTTAAAGACAAAAATAGGGTAAAAAAGGTGCCTTTAAAAGAGTTGACACATGTTATGAAAGAAGAAAAAATGGGATTTATTAAAGGTGCAAAAGCAAGATCAAAAATGTATTTAGATATTTTAAAATCAATATTTACTAATATAACATAATGAATTTAGAACTGTCTTAGGAGGGATTCTGGATTGAAAGTCATTCAACCCGGGGAAGAGTTTAAAAACAAAATAAAATATATATTAATAAATTCTGATAAAAAAATCTGTAATGTCATTTTAAATAAAGAAAATAAAGAAAAAGAGGTATTAAATCAGTTTCAAGATATATTACCCAATTTTTCTGTGGACTGTAAAATTGCTTTATCTACCAAAGAAGAGGTTGAAATGATTTGGCCCCAGTTAACAAAGGAATTTAATGAGAAGTTTTCTTATAGTAAATCATGGTTTGAAAGAGCTAAGTTATTCTTTGAAGATGAAAAACTCATTATTTCTTTAGAAACGAAGTTAGCGGCCAAAAAAATGAATAATCCTAAGGTAGTTAACTTTATAAAAAATAGAATATATTATTATTTAGATCGTGAACTAAGTATTGAAGTTAAAAATGGGGATTTTTTCAAAAATGATGAATCTTTAAAGAAAGACCTAGAAAAACAATTAAAGAAAAAAGATAAGAGCAGAAAAGAAAAGCGCTCAAGAAAAAACAAGATAATTTATGGTAGGAAAATTAATAATACAAAAAATAAAATTGATATAGATAATATAAATTCTGAACAAAGAAATGTTGTGATTAGTGGAATCCTTTTTGACCAAGAGGTAAAAAAAATTAAAAAAAATTTAACTCTCCACACTTTTCATATTACAAATTATAAAGATTCTATTACCTGCAAAGCTTTTTTAAGGAATAGAAAAAAGTTAAATTTAAAAGAAGATATGAAAGTATTAGTTAGAGGCGAAGTCCAGTATGATAGATACAGCAAAGATCTAATCCTAATGTCAAATGATATTAATAAAATTGGTGAACGAGAAAAAAGAAAAGATGAAGCTGAAGATAAAAGAATTGAACTTCATCTTCATACGAAAATGAGTGCAATGGATTCTACAGTAGAAGTAGAAGATGTTGTTAAACAGGCTGCTGATTGGGGCCATGATGCTATTGCTATCACAGACCATGGAGTGGTTCAAGCTTATCCTGATGCATATCAAGCAGGACAAAAGTATGGAGTAGATATTATCTTTGGTCTTGAGGCCTATCTTATTGATAACGGTAAACCTATTGTTGAAAATCCAATAAATAAGCAAATAGACGAAACAGAATTTGTAGTTTTTGATTTAGAAACTACAGGGTTAAATCCAGTTCAAAATGAAATCATTGAAATTGGAGCAGTTAAAATTAAAAATGGCGAAGTAGTAGACGATTTTTCCTCTCTAGTAAAGCCCGAACAGAATATTTCTGGTAAAATTACAGAAATTACCGGAATAGATAACAACATGGTAAAAGATGCACCTTCATTCGAAAAAGTATTTACTTCTTTTATTGAATTTATTGATGGTTGTCCCTTAGTAGCTCATAATATGGATTTTGATTATAGTTTTATTAGGAAACCTTTAAGTGAGTATAAAAATAATTCAGAAATTACTTTGATTGATACTTTAACTCTTGCGAGAGCTGTTTTACCAGAGTTGAAAAACCATAAACTTGCAACTTTAGTTAACTATTATGATATTTCATTGGATAGTCATCATAGAGCACTTGATGATTCGAAGGCAACCGCTTTATTATTCAATGAATTATTAAATGAAGATCATGAATTTGAAATCTCTACTATTAAAGATATAAATGAATTAACCAAAAATATTGATTGGAAAAAATCTCGACCTTATCATGCTATAGTTCTAGCAAAGAATCAAGAAGGTTTAAAGGAAATATATAAACTCGTTTCTGAATCTCATTTAAATAATTTTTATCGTAAACCTAGAATTCTAAAAAGTGATTTAATGGCTAATCGGGAAAACCTACTAATTGGTTCAGCTTGTGAATCAGGTCAACTGTTTAATTATATTTTAAATAATAGAAGTAATAAAGAAATTAATGAAATAGTTGAATTTTATGATTTTCTAGAAATTCAACCACTAGGCAATAATGAATTTTTAATTCCGAAACAAGTTGAAAATCGTGAAGAACTGAAAAAAATTAATAAGAGAATATATAATTTAGGGAAAAAACATGATAAACCTGTTGTAGGTTCAGGAGATGTGCATTTCTTTGAACCTAAAGATAAAATTTATAGAAAAGTTTTACAAGCTGGACAGGGATTTGATGATTATGATAATCAAGCTCCCTTATACTTCAGGACTACTGATGAAATGCTTGAAGAGTTTGATTATTTTAATGATAAAAAAGCTCGTGAGATAGTAATTGAAAATACTAATAAAATTTATAAAAGGATTGAAGATATTCAACCTATTCCTGATGGGTTATATACCCCTGAAATTGAAGGAGCAGATGAAACAATAAGGGAAATGAGTTATAACAAAGCTCAAAAATTATATGGTAAGAATTTACCACAAGAAATAGAAGATAGGTTGGAAAAAGAATTAAATTCAATAATTGATAATGGTTATTCAGTAATATATCTTATCGCACATAAATTAGTTAAAAGATCTTTAGAAGATGGATATCTTGTTGGTTCAAGGGGATCAGTAGGATCTTCATTTGTAGCCACAATGTGTGATATTACAGAAGTAAATCCACTTCCTCCTCATTATAGATGTGGAAAGTGTAATAAAGTAGAAATAATTAAAGATGAGGAAGTTAGTACAGGGGTAGATTTGGAAGATAAAGAATGCCCCGAATGTGGACACCAGTATGAAAAAGATGGGTTCGACATTCCCTTCGAAGTATTTATGGGTTTTGAGGGAGATAAAGTTCCTGATATTGATTTGAATTTTTCTGGTGAATATCAAAATAAGATCCACGAAGTGACAGAGGAATATTTCGGGAGAGATTATGTTTTTAGAGCAGGTACAATTTCTACAATTGCTTCTAGGACTGCCTTTGGATTTGTTAGAAATTATCTAGATGATAATGAAATTAATGTAAAAAAAGCAGAGGTAAATAGATTGGTAGATGGGTGTACTGGTATAAAAAGAACTACTGGACAACATCCTGGGGGATTAATGGTAGTACCTAAAAATATGGATATTTATGATTTTTCTCCTATTCAACATCCTGCTAATGATCAAAATACTAGAGTTAGAACTACTCATTTTGATTATCATTCAATAAGCGGAAGGATTTTGAAACTTGATTTACTAGGCCATGATGATCCTACTTCTCTTAGAATGCTGCAGGACCTTACAGGAGTAGATCCAGAGACAATACCTTTAGATGATCCTGAAACAATGAAGATCTTTTCTTCAACAGAAAGTATAAATGTCAGTAAAAAAGATATTAAATCCGAAGTTGGTACTTATGGAATTCCTGAATTTGGAACTAGTTTTGTTCGCCAAATGCTTATTGAAACAAGACCATCAACTTTCGCAGAACTAGTTCGAATAAGTGGCTTGTCTCATGGGACAGATGTTTGGTTAAATAATGCAAGAGAATTGATTAAAGATGATATTGCAAATTTATCAGAAGTTATATCAGTAAGAGATGATATAATGAATTTTTTACTACAAAAAGGTATGGAGCCGATTGATGCTTTCTGGATTATGGAACATGTTAGAAAAGGTAAAGGATTAACTGATGAAGAAGAAAGCAAAATGCGACAAAATAATATTCCAGATTGGTATATAGAATCATGTAAAAAAATAAAATATATGTTTCCCAAAGCTCATGCAGCAGCATATGTAATGATGGCTTATAGAATAGCTTATTTTAAAGTTCATCATCCAAAAGCTTTTTACCTAACATATTTTTCAACTAAAGCTAGTTCCTTTGATGCTCAGATAGTTGATAAAGGTTTGGAATTTGTCAATGATCATTTAAATAAACTGAACAACCAAGATAAGTTAACTGCTAAAGATAAAGAAACTATAACGATCTTAGAAGTTGTAATCGAAGCCATGCACCGTGGGATTGAATTTGGTAAGGTTGATTTATATAATTCTAAAATGAGTACCTTTATTTTAAAGGATGATAAATTAGTACCTCCATTAATTTGTTTAGAAGGATTAGGTACAAGTGCAGCTGGAAGTATTATAGAAGCTAGGAAAGATGGAGATTTCATTTCAGTGGAGGATCTATCTAATAGAACAAAGTTAAGTAAAACAGTTATAGAAAAGATGAAAGATCATGGTACTTTAAAAGGACTACCTGAAAAGAATCAGTTATCACTATTTACAAGTTCTTGAAAATGAGCCCTTTTTATGATACTCTTAAATATGGTATATGTTGGATTTTATTAAGGAGTGGGCCTGTCCCACTCTTTAATTTATGAAAGTGAGGTTTTAAAGATGAGTGTTGTAGACAAATTGAGAGAATTAATAGAACCCATAGTTAAGGTTAATAATCTTGACTTTGTTGATATAGAATATATAAAAGAGGGAGATAATTGGATACTGAGAGTTTTTGTAGAAAATCCTGAGGGAGAATTAACAATTGATCATTTAAGTAATTTGAGCCGGTTGATTAGTAGAAAACTAGATGAAGTAGACCCTATTGATAAGAGTTATTTCCTAGAAGTTTCTTCACCGGGGGTGGAAAGGCCTTTAAGAAAGATAAAGGACTATGAAAGATTTGCTGGTGAGGAGATTAAAATTAGTACTTATCGAAAAATCAATGAGACAAAAGAGTTCATTGGCAAACTGATTGGTATTGATGAAAATAAAGTTATTACAATTAAGTTAAGGGATACTGACGAAGAGATGGAAATAGATTATTCCGATGTAGCGAAAGCAAATTTATATGAGAATTTTAATTTTTAGTTGAATTAGAAGGAGGAATAAAATGAATCTGGACTTTTTGAATGCTCTTGAAGATATAGAAAGTGATAAAGGTATTTCAAAGGATGTTTTATTAGAAGCAATTGAAGTAGCTTTGCTTTCTGCTTATAAAAAAGATTTTGGTTCAAAAGAAAATGTAAGTGTAGAAATTGATGATGAAGCTGGTGCAGTAAATGTTTTTTCTAGAAAAAAGGTAGTTGAAGAAGTAACCAATAAGCATTACGAGATAAATCTTGAAAGAGCTAAAGAAATTGACTCTTCAATTGAAGTAGGAGATTATATTGATGTTGAAGTCACACCAAAAAACTTTGGAAGGATAGCTGCACAAACAGCTAAACAAGTTGTTATGCAGAGGATCAGAGAAGCCGAAAGAGATGTACTATACGAAGAATATAAACGTAAAGAAGGCGAAATAATTACTGGGACAATTCAAAGATTTCATAAGGATAATGTCTTAATAGATATGGGTAAAACTGAAGCACTATTACCTGTTTCAGAACAAATGCCTAGTGAAGAATATAGAGTTGGTTCAAGATTAAAACTTTATGTAGTAGAAGTTTCTTCTACCACTAAAGGTCCTAGAATTTTAGTTTCAAGAACACATCCTGCTCTGTTAAAGAGACTTTTTGAAGTAGAAGTACCTGAAATATTTGATGGAATAGTAGAAATTCGTTCTGTTGCAAGAGAAGCAGGTTTTAGATCTAAAGTTGCTGTTTCATCATATGATAGTAAAGTCGATCCTGTTGGTGCATGTGTAGGTCCTCAAGGTATGCGAGTGAAATCTGTAGTTGAACAGTTAAATGGAGAAAAAATAGATATAGTTCAATTTAATGAAAATCCCAAACAATTTGTTTCGAATGCTTTAAACCCGGCAGAAGTTGTAGATGTAATGTTAGATGAAGATGAACAAAGTGCTACTGTCGTAGTTCCCGATTTTCAATTATCTTTAGCTATTGGTAAAGAGGGACAAAATGCAAGATTAGCAGCTAAATTAACGGGTTGGAAAATAGATATAAAGAAAGAAAGTGAATTTGAAGAACAAGATGAAGAAATAGAAGAAGATAATACTGAAGATGATGAAATTAATGAAGCAACCGATCAAGAGGAAAAACCTGTAGACACTGAACAAGTTCAAGTAGAAAAAGATACAGAGCAATAAGCTACAATTTAATATGGAGGTGGTTAGTATGAGTAAAATTAGAGTATATAAGTTGGCTGATGAGTTAGAAATGGAAAGCAAAGAATTAATTGATATTCTTAATAACTTAGGAATAGAAGTATCTTCTCATATGAGTACTGTAGAAGATGACACAGCCAAACTAGTTAGAGAAATGGTAGAAGAAGAAAAAAGAAAAAATAGTGAAGAAACTGAAGTAGCTGAAGAAACAAAAGAAGAAACTCAAGAAGTTTCTGAAAAACCGGAGTTAACTGAAAAAGAAATAGACGAAGAGAAAGAAGGGGAAGATGAGACTGACTATGTGGCAGTTAATGAAGGAATTACAATTAGAGAACTAGCAGATAAAATGAATATATCTGCAAATAATATAATCAAAGAGATGATGCAATTAGGAATTATGACTAACGTTAATTATTCTCTTGATGAAGATGAAATAGAAATATTAAAAGAAGAACTTGGATTAGAAGTTAAATTAACAGATGAAGTAGAGGAAGAAGAAGATACTGAATTACAGTTAGAAGAAATTGTTGATAGACCTGAGGATTTAGAACCCAGGCCACCTATTGTAACCGTAATGGGTCATGTTGATCACGGGAAAACAACTCTATTAGATCATATAAGAAGGGCAAGAGTTGCAGAAGGTGAAGCAGGTGGAATAACACAACATATTGGTGCTTATCAAGCCAAATATAACAGTAATAAGATTACCTTTATTGATACCCCAGGTCATGAAGCCTTTTCTGCAATGAGAGCTCGTGGGGCACAATTAACTGATATTGTAATATTAGTTGTTGCAGCTGATGATGGTATAATGCCACAGACTATAGAGGCCATTAACCATGCTCAGGCAGCAGGTATACCAATTATAGTAGCAATTAATAAAATTGATAAAAATAATGCTCAACCTGATAGAGTAAAACAGGAATTAACTGAACATGGATTAGTACCTGAAGAATGGGGTGGAGAAACTATCTGTGTACCTATTTCAGCTCTAAAAGGTGAAAACATTGATGAACTTTTAGAAATGGTTAATTTAGTGGCTGAATTAGAAGAACTTCAAGCAAATCCAAATAGAGTTGCTGATGGAGTAATCATTGAATCTGAATTAGACAGAGGTCGTGGACCAATTGCTACCGTCTTAGTTAAAAACGGTACTTTAAAAATAGGGGATTATATTATTGCTGGTTCAATAACTGGCCGTGTTAGAGCTTTACTTGATGAACATGGTGAAAGAGTTGAAAAAGCAGATCCTGGGACTCCTGTAATAGTACTTGGTTTTAATGATGTACCATCTGCTGGAGATTATTTAAGAGTAATGGAAGATGAAAGAAAAGCCAAAGAATTAGCTGATAAAAGACAGGAGAAAAAGAAAGAAGAAAGACTTCAAAAAGATACTAAAGTTTCTTTAGAAGACTTATATAGAAATATTCAAGAAGGTGAAATTAAAGAATTAAATGTTATAATAAAAGCAGATGTGCAAGGTTCTATTGCAGCACTTGAAAGTTCTTTAATGAATATTAAGTCCGATGAAGTAAGTGTAAATGTCATTCACACTGGAGTAGGCTCTATTAATGAAACTGATGTAAACTTAGCGAGTGCTTCAAATGCAATAATTATCGGGTTTAATGTTAGACCAGGTACAAATGCACGTAAAGCAGCTGAAAAAGAAAAAGTTGAAATAAAGACATATCGAGTAATTTATAAGGTTATAGAGGATATTAGAGACGCTATGTCAGGTCTTTTAGAACCAGAATATAAAGAAATAGTTGTTGGTAGAGTTGAAGTTAGAGATACTTTCAAAGTACCGGATGTTGGTATCATTGCTGGTGCTTATGTAAAAGAAGGAGAAGTTAACAGAAATGACTATGTAAGGCTTATTAGAAATGGTGTAGTTAAACATGAAGGTAATATAAGTTCTCTTAAAAGATTCGAAGATGATGTTAGAGAAGTAAAAGAAGGTTATGAATGTGGTATTGGAATAGAAGATTATAATGATGTTAAAGTAGATGATATTTTAGAAATATATAGGTATAAGGAAATCGAAAGATCCTTATAGAGGTGAAAAATTATGGCTAATGAAAAACGAGTAAGACAAATGAGTCAATTGTTAAAAGAAGAAGTAAGTAAAATACTGTTAAATGAAATAAAAGATCCTAGAATTGGATTTGCTTCAATTACAAAAGTTGAGGTTTCCAGTGACTTAAAACATGCAAAAGTAATGGTAAGTGTTATTGGTAGTGAACAAGAAAAAAAAGAAACAATGGAAGGACTTCACCAGGCAAGAAACTATATTAGAAAACTAATCGGTGAAAGACTTTCTACCTATCATACACCAAAAGTCATATTTAGATATGATAACTCCATTGAAAAAGGGGTTCATATCTCTAATTTAATTGATGATGTAATCGAAGAAGATGAAAAGAGGAAAGAAGACAGTGAAGAATAAATCTTTAGGAAAAATTGCAGATTATATACAAAATAATGATAATTATCTAATAATAGGTCATATAGACCCTGATGGTGATGCTATTGGGTCTATTATGGCCTTTAAGTTTCTATTAGATAATTTAAATAAAAATTCTATTATATTATTACATGCTGATTTAAGAAAAGAATATGAGATACTATTCAAATATTTAAAGCCACAAGACTATCACATTTATCAAAATCAAGATAAATTATCAGATCTTGCAAAATACTCTAATGCTATAGTTTTGGATTCGGCAAATATTGATAGGTTAGGTAACTTCAAAGAATTTATTCAAAGCTGTTTTAAAGTAAATATAGACCATCACAATGATAATAGTGAATTTGGTGACATAAATTATGTTAATTCAAACGAATCTGCTGTTGGAAAGATTGTTTATGATCTGACAAAATTAATGTCAATAAATATTGATGAACAGTTAGGTACAGCAATAGCACTTGCAGTACTTGCAGATACTGGTTCTTTAAAATATCCTAATAGTGATCCAGCTAGTTTTAGATTAATTGCAAATTTAAAAGAAAACAAGATAGATATTGTTGAAATTAACAGATTTTTACAAAGTTTTTCATCTTTAGAATATTTAAAATTACTTTCAAAAGGTCTTGCAAATATAAAAACAGATAAAACCGGTAAAATTGCCTGGTTAGTTTTAAGTAATTCTGAAATTAAAGACCTCGGAATTGAAGAACAGGAAATAAAAAACCTAGTCAATTATCCACGAGACATTAGAGGTGTAGAAGTAGGCATTTCTTTTGTAGAAAAAGAAGAAAATTTTATAGATATTAGTTTTCGTTCTTTAAACTATGTTGATGTAAGTGATATCGCACACAAATTTAATGGTGGGGGACATCCGAGAGCATCAGGTACAAAGGTTGAAGGAAATTTAAATCAAATTATCAATAGAGTTTTATCTGAGGTGAAGAAAAATGTCTAATCAGCCTGCTATTATTAATGTGCTTAAACCTCCGGGGATGACTTCATTTGATGTTGTGGGTTATACCAAAAAGGTTTTAAAAATAAGTAAGTGCGGACATACCGGAACTTTAGATCCTGCTGCAGCTGGTGTTTTACCACTTTGTATCAATAGAGGAACTAAAGTAATTCCATTTTTACCAGAAGAGGAAAAAGAATATATAGCTTTGATCAGATTAGGCATAATTACAGATACCCTTGATATAGATGGTAAAGTTTTAGAAACTGATGATAACTGGAAATCATTGAGTGTAGAAGATATTATAAAAACAATAGATTGCTTTAAAGGTGAATATAAACAAAAGCCACCTATTTATTCAGCTATTAAAAAAAATGGTAAAAGGCTTTATCATTATGCTAGAAATGATGAAAATGTAGAGATTGAGAAAAGAAAGATTGAAATTAAAAATATTAAGATATTAAATATTGATTTACCAATTATTAAGATAAAGGTAAATTGTTCGAAGGGTACTTATATTAGATCACTAGCACGAGATATTGGTGAAAAGCTAGGTACAAATTCTTATTTAAAAAATTTACTTAGAACTAAATCTGGACCATTTAAGCTTGAAGATACTATTTTAGTTGATGAAATTAGTAAAAATAATTTAGATAATATAACAATATCTATAGATGAACCTTTTGACTATAGAAAATTAGAAGTAAAGGATTATGCTTTTAAATATGCAATTAATGGAACAAAATTACTTGAAAAAAATTTCAAAGACTGGCCTTCTGATTTAGAAATTGGTGAAAGGTTTCTAATATATTGTAAGGAGCAGTTTATTTCAATAAGTGAAGTTAAATTAAATGAAGATGAAATCATATATATTCAACCGTTAAGGGTATTTTATAATGGAGGCTAAAAATGAATATTATAAGAAGCAATACATTTGATCAATATGAATTAGATAAAAATATAATTGCCATAGGTTCTTTTGATGGTATCCATAAAGGGCATAAAAAAATATTAGATAAAACATTAAAATTAGCAGATGAAAAAGGATTGAAAAGTGGTCTCTTAACTTTCGAGCCTCACCCCCAAGAAATTGTTGGTGGAGACAATTCTCATTTTTATATATATTCGAAGGCACAAAAAAGAAAGATAATAAAAGAGATGGGTTTTGATTATTATTTTGAAATGAATTTTAGTAAGGATTTAGCTCAAACTCCATTTGATGATTTTGTAAAAAAGATTATAGTAAATAATTTAAATACTAGACATATCGTCGTAGGATCAGATTTTACTCTAGGGTATAAAGGAGACGGAAATATAAAAAAGCTAAAAAGATTAGGAAAAAAGTATAAATTTCAGGTTACAGCTGTTGAACCTAAAAAGATTGGAGAACATAAGATATCTAGCAGTGTAATAAGAGACTTAATAAAAGCTGGAAGGTTGGATGAACTAAAAGAACATTTAGGTAATAATTTCAAAATTGAAGGAAAAGTTGTAGAGGGATTTGGTAGAGGTCGGAAATTAGGTATACCTACAGCAAATATAAAACCGAGTACTAAATATGTATTGCCACCAGATGGTGTATATGCTGTATATTTTTATGTTAATAATGATAAATATAAAGGTGTAGTTAATTTTGGACATAAACCGACTTTCAATGATGAAAATTTTACAATTGAAGTACATCTTCCTAATTTTGAAGGAGACTTATATGAAGAATATGTTGAAATAGAGTTGGTTAAATTCATTAGGGGAGAGAAAGAATTTGATGATGTAGATGAGCTTGTTGAAACAATAAAACAGGATATTCTTTACATGGAAGAATTACTATGATATAATTTTCTTTGTGAATTAATACCTTATACTAGGGAATAGAGTCCTCAACTTTTCACTTGGTATAGGGCGCATAAATTAATCAGGAGGTGAAGTATTATGATTTCTAAAGAAAGAAAACAGGAAATTGTTCAAAAATATCAAAGAGATGAAAAAGACACAGGTTCTCCAGAAGTTCAAATTGCTCTTTTAACTGAAAGGATTTCTCAGTTGACTGAACACTTAAAAGAACATAAGCAGGACCATTCTTCTCGTAGAGGTTTACTTAAAATGGTAGGACAGAGAAGAAAACTTTTGAGATATTTACAAAATAAAGATGTTGAAAGATATCGTGAGCTAATTTCGAGTTTAGGAATTAGACGATAAATCTTATATGTATCCAAAAAGAGCGGGAGGACTCCCGCTCTTTATTTTAAGAAATAATAATTTAGGGAAAAAATAAGGAGGATATAAACGAATGACCAAAAATTGGAAAACACAATTTGCCGGTTCAGAAATAGAATTTGAAACCGGTAAAGTAGCCAAACAGGCTAATGGAGCAGTCACCGTTAAATATGGTGATTCTATGGTTTTAGTTACTGCTACCATGTCAGGTCCTAGAGAAGGAATTAGTTACTTTCCTTTGATGGTAAATTATGAAGAAAGAATATATTCAATTGGTAAGATACCAGGAAGTGTGAACAGAAGAGAAGGTCGCCCACGTGATTTTGCAACCTTATCAGCGCGTTTAATTGATAGACCGCTACGTCCACTTTTTCCTGATGGAATGAGACATGATGTACAGGTGATAGCGACAGTATTATCTGTTGATAAAGACCATGAACCTGACATAATTGCTATGAATGGTGCGTCAGCTGCTTTAATGTTATCAGATATTCCTTTTGATGGACCAATCGGGGGAGTTAAAGTTGGTTTAGTTGATGATGAATTTGTAATTAATCCAACTGAAGAGCAAAGAGAAAATTCAAAATTAGACCTAACTGTTGCTGGAACAGAAGAAGCAGTAATGATGGTAGAAGCTGGAGCAGATGAAGTTAGTGAAGATATCATCCTCGATGCTATTGAAAAAGCACATGAAGAAATAAAAGAAATAGTTAAAACTCAGAAAAAAATGAGAGAAGAAGCAGGTAAGGAAAAAACTGATGTACCATTAGTTAATGATGTTGAGGATGAAGTTAATGAAATGGTGAAGGAGTTTGTTTCTGATAAGTTAAAAGATGCAATCGATACAGAAGATAAACTCGAAAGATCAGAAAAAATGGATCTGCTTAAAGAAAATGCTAAAGAATATTTAGCTGATAATTTAGAAGAATATGAAGAAAATGAAAGTTATTATAATAAAATGGTTGGAACTATCTTTGATAATCTAACCAAAAAACAAGTTCGAGAAATGATTTTAGAAGATGAAAAAAGACCTGATGGTAGATCTTATGATGAGATTAGACCCATTTGGTGTGAAGTAGGTAATTTACCTCGGGCTCATGGTTCAGCTATATTTACAAGAGGTGAAACTCAAGCCTTAAGTGTTGTAACACTGGGAGCAAGTAGTGATGAAAAAACCATTTTTGGTTTAGGTGAAAATGAAAGTAAACGTTATATGCATCATTATAATTTCCCACCATATAGTGTAGGAGAAACCAACCCACTAAGATCTCCGGGTCGGAGAGAAATTGGCCATGGTCACTTGGGTGAAAGAGCTTTAAAACCCATGATTCCATCTAAGGATAAATTTCCTTATACAATAAGAGTAGTTTCTGAAGTCCTTGAATCCAATGGTTCTTCTTCCCAGGCTAGTATCTGTGGTAGTACTTTATCATTAATGGATGCAGGTGTAAATATCAAAAATCCTGTTTCAGGTATAGCGATGGGACTTATTAAAGAAGGCGATGATTATGCTGTTCTTTCAGATATCCAGGGTATGGAAGATCATTATGGAGATATGGATTTTAAAGTTGCAGGTACTCCTAATGGTATAACCGCTTTACAGATGGATATTAAAGCTAGTGGCTTATCTAAAGATATACTGAGAAATGCTTTAAATAAAGCACGTAAAGGTAGATTACACATTTTAGATAAGATGCTTGAAGTTATTAATGAACCTCGTGAAGAACTTTCTGAACATGCACCACTAATTATGACAATGAATATTAATCCAGAAAAAATTAGATATGTCATTGGTCCTGGTGGTAAAATGATTAACAAGATAATTGATGAAACAGATGCTAGTATCGATATTGAAGATGATGGAACAATCTTTATTCTAGCAGAGGATCAGGAAAAAGGTAAACAAGCCAGAAAAATGATTGATGATTTAACAAGAGAAGTAGAAGTTGGCGAAGAATATAACGGTAAAGTTAAAAAGATTATGAACTTCGGTGCCTTTGTTGAAATTCTACCTGGCAAAGAAGGATTAGTTCATATTTCAAATATTGCTGATCGACATGTTGATGAAGTTAGTGATGTATTGAGCGAAGGTGATGAAATCAAAGTTAAAGTAATTAAAATTGATGATAAAGATAGAATAAATTTATCAATGAAAGATGTTGAACAAGATAAAGAATAATAAATTAATATAAAAAATAAAAAAATGATTATTAAACTCACCTCAAGTAAACTCCTACTAAATTTCTTGATTTAGTTGGGGATGAATTGAGGTTGTTTTTTTACATAATAATTAATTATTTAAGGAGATGTTATTAATGAAATTAGGCAGACATCTTTCTATAAGTGGTGGTATTGATAAAGCTATTGATGAGGCAGTAAGAATTAATACAAATTCAGTACAAATTTTCACTAAATCACCACGTAGCTGGAAAAAGAAAACTATAGATAAAAAAGAAATTAATAAAACAAAAGAAAAAATAGATAAATATGATATTAAAAAATTAGTTGTACATTCCAGTTATCTTGTTAATTTAGCTTCTCCAGATGATGAATTATATGAAAAATCAAAACGAGAATTAAAAGAAGATTATTATCAAGCAGGTCTGCTTGATACTGATTTTTATGTATTTCATCCTGGAAATTATGTAAAATCTTCTAAAAAAGAAGGAATTAAAAGGATTATAGATGCTGTTAAAGAAGTATTTAATGAAGTAGATAATAACACTAAATTGTTGATTGAAAATACTTCGGGAGCTGGCACTGAGATCGGTAGTAATTTAGATGAGTTAAAAAATATCATGGATAAAGTCGATAATTATAATAGAATGGGGCTTTGTTTAGACCTCTGTCATCTTTTTGCAGCAGGTTATGATATTTCGAAAAATGATGGAATAGATAATTTAATTAAAAAAATTGAAGATAAGATTCGTTTGAAAAATCTAAAATTAATACACCTTAATGATTCTGAGTTTGGATTAAATACAAATAAAGATAGACATGCCCATATTGGAGAAGGAAAAATTGGGTTAGATAATTTCAAATACCTCATAAACCATGAAAAATTAAAAGATTTATTATATATAATAGAAACTCCTCCATATGACGGAGAAGATGAAGATGTCAAAACAATATTAAAATTAAAAGGTGAATAATTTGAAAACATTAGATATTTTAACAAAGGAAATAAAAAACAAAATAAAGACAGAGATAAATAATGCGGATGGAAATGAAGTGTTTTTTCTTCTTGAAATAGATTTTGATAATGAAGTTGTCAAAAATATAGAAGTTTTAGCAAGGGGTAATAAAAATATGGCTCCTGCAATAATCAATACTCTACCAAAAAATTCGATGGTTCTTCACAATCACCCGTCAGGTGATACTACTCCTTCAGGAGCAGATATTAGAGTGGCTTCAAATATTGGTAACAAGGGAATTGGTTTTGCTATTTCTGATAATAATGTCGATAATATTTATGTATTAGTTGAACCAAAAGATATTGGAGAAGTTAAGGAAATAAATAAAAAGGAGATCTTAAATTATTTTAAAGATGATGGACCATTATCAAAAATAATGGATGACTTTGAATATAGAAACCAACAACTTGAAATCACGGAAAATATTATCAATAATTTCAACAATGCTGAAATTTCATTAATAGAAGCAGGTACTGGAATAGGTAAATCCTTGGCATATTTAATTCCAGCCTTATATTGGGCAAACAAAAATGACCAACCTGTAGTTATTTCTACAAATACTATTAATTTACAACAACAAATTATAGATAAAGATGTTGAATTTTTAAAGAAAGTATTACCTTTTAATTTCAAAGCTGATTTAGCAATTGGAAGAAAAAATTATTTGTGTCTTCGAAAGCTTAAAAACATTGGTAATTCCTTTAATAATAAGGATAATAATAGTTTTAAAAAAATAGTTGATTGGGCTGAAAAGACCAAAACTGGAGTCAGGAATGAAATAAAGTTTAATTTGAAATCTTCTGTTTGGGATGAAGTTGCTTCTGATAGTGATTATTGTATTGGAAGTTTATGTCCTTATTATGATGATTGCTACTTTATGAAAGCAAGAAATGAATTATTCAACTCAGATTTAATTGTAGTTAATCATTATTTACTACTTTCTGATGCTTTGATAAAAAATTCGGGCTATTCAACTTTGCCAAAATATAAGAGTTTAATAATTGATGAGGCTCATAATTTTCATGATGTAGCTACTTATCATCTTGGTAAAACAAGTTCTTTTCAACTTAACAAACAAATTTTAAAAAAATTATATGATAAAAAATACTCAATAATTCCTAGGATAAGAAATAAAATTGGCAAACTAGATGTAAAAAATAAAAAGGAGATATATCAAATTATTGATCAAAATATAATTCCAAAAATAAAAACTTTAGAAGAAAATAATAAAGAATACTTTTTTATCTTAGATAAATTTTATCAAAATCAAGAACAAAGCAGTATTATTATTTCTGATGAAATAAAAGAAGATGAAACTTATAAAGAAATAAATGATAAAGGATTTAAATTTCATAAAAATTATGATGATTTGATGAATCATATTAAAAGATTGATAAATCAATTAAAAATAATTGAAAAATATGATAAAATAGAAGCTGAACTGCAGGAATTAAAACAAAATTTGAATACTGTCAATGAATTAGCATTTAATATGCTCTTCAATTTAGAAGCTGATGATAATGATTATGTATTTTGGTTGGAAAAATATAGGTATAATGACAAATACATTAGTCATATGAGCGCTCTACTTAATGTAGAAGGTCATCTTCCTGAAATGTTATGGGAAAACCTAAGAAATGCCTTATTGACATCTGCTACATTAACAGTTAATGAATCCTTTAAATTTTTCGTAGATGCTTTGGGAATTTCAAATTATAATGAAAAAATTGTTAATTCTCCTTTTGACTATGAAAAACAAAGTAGACTTATAATACCAGATGATATATATACACCATCTAATAATGCTTTCACTAGCCAAATTGCAGACGATTTAAGTGATATATTAAGAACTTTTCGTGGTTCAACAATGGTTCTTTTTACTTCCTATAGCATGCTTGATAACTTATATAAAAAAATCAATTATAAATTAGAAGAAGATAATATAAATGTGTTATCTCAAAGTAAATATTCGAGAAAATATATTATGGATAAATTTAAAGCAGGAAAAAATCAAATAATATTTGGGACTCAAAGTTTTTGGGAGGGTGTAGATATTGTTGGTAATGATCTTAAATATCTAATAATAATGCGCTTACCGTTTCCGGTACCTAATGACCCTGTAAATGCAGCACGTGTTAAATTAATGCAGGAAGAAGGTAAAAATTACTTTTTTGAATATTTTATTCCAAAAGCAGTAATCAAGTTTAAACAAGGATTTGGTCGTTTAATAAGATCCAAAAATGATAAAGGTATTGTAATTTGCATGGATAATAGAGTTATTAATAAAAGATATGGGAAAGTATTTTTGAATTCTATTCCTGATAGATGCCCGGTTTTAGAAATGAACTTAAGAGAAATAATAGATTATGTGGCTGGAGAGGGTTAAAAATGAGCGTTAAATCAAAACATATATTATTAACAATATTATTAATATTATTAGCTTCGACGGGTGTAAAGGCCCAACCCCAATTTACTTTAATTTATGTTGTACAAAATGGGGATACTATTTATGATATTGCACAGGAATATAATACTACTGTAGAAGATATCTTAGAAAACAATCATATAGAAAATGCTTCTAAAATTAATATAGGTGATGAACTAGTAATCCAAACCGAAAAAACAATAAATGATAAAAAGTTAAAGATGAACTATAGTTTCACAATGACCCCAAATAGTGATAGAAATTTCAATCTTGATGTTGGTAAAAATTATTCGGTTAGATATAATCCTGAACAACCCTTACCTGAAGTTAATATTCCACCAGGCCAAATAATTAAATATTATGTGGATTCTGGTGATACTTTATATGACTTAGCACAAAGTTTTAATACAACTCCAGGTGTCTTGATGGCTTTAAATAACATGGAAAATTCTATTATAAGAAAGGGAGAGAAAATAAATCTTCCTATAAATAATCTATCTAAAAGGCAGGTTCTAGCCAAAACAGTTAATCAATCTGCTATTGAAATAATGGCACGCACTATTCACGGTGAGGCCCGCGGTGAACCCTATATGGGTCAAGTTGCAGTAGGTGCAGTCATCATAAACAGAGTTTTAAGTAACCAATTTCCCGATAATATAAGAGATGTAGTATATCAAACCAATCAATTTACTGCAGTCGCTGACGGCCAGATCAATTATACACCCGATAATACGGCATATAGGGCAGCTCATGAAGCATTAGATGGTGTAGACCCAACAATTGGTTCTCTCTATTACTACAACCCGAAAACTGCGGAAAATACACAGTGGCATAGTACAAGAAAATTTGTAGTGAGTATAGGAGCTCATGTATTTGCAAAGTAAAAGGAGTGACAGTAATGAAAATTGATGTAAAAAAAATGGATAAAGATGTAAAATTACCTAAATACCAACATTATGGTGAAGATTGTGGAATGGATTTGATGTCTCGTTATGAGTATACCTTAAAACCAGGAGAATATAAGTTAATAAAAACTGGTCTTAAAATTGCTATTCCTCAAGGTTATGGTGGATTTGTTTATCCACGAAGTGGACTTGCACTAAAAAAAGGAATTACTGTTTTAAATGCTGATGGAGTTATAGATCCAGGTTACAGAGGTGAGTTAGGTGTAATTTTAATCAATCATAGTTCCAAGGAATTTAATATCAATAAAAATGATCGAATTGCTCAGCTTATTATTCATAAGACTTTTGAAATCGAATGGGAAGAAGTTAATGAACTTAATGAAAGCACTCGTGATGTAGGTGGATTTGGACATACTGGAAGACAGTAAGGAGGGTAATTATGGAAAGTAAAGTAAAAGATTTATCTTTAGCACCAGAAGGCAACAAAAAAATCAAATGGGTTAAAGAAAAGATGGCAGTATTAAACAAAATAAAGAACGAATATATTGAAGATAAACCGTTAAAAGGAAAAGTTGTTTCGATATGTTTGCATTTAGAAGCTAAAACAGCTTATATGGCTATTGTTTTGAGTGAACTTGGTGCAGATGTATATATTACTGGAAGTAACCCACTTTCTACTCAAGATGATGTAGCAGCAGCACTAACTGAATATGGGGTGACAGTCTATAGTTGGAGAGGGGAGACAACTGAAGAATATGACAATTCTTTAAATAAAATTTTAGAAGTTGAACCCGATTTAATAATTGATGATGGTGGAGATTTAGTTAGTAAGATACATAATGAAAGACCAGAATTAATTAATAATATTATCGGAGGAGCAGAAGAAACAACAACAGGTATAGTTAGATTAAAATCACTTGATAATAAGAATAAGTTAAATTTTCCTATGATGTCGGTTAACGATGCTCAGGCTAAATTTTTATTCGATAATAGATATGGTACTGGTCAATCTGTATGGGAAGCTATTATGAGAAACACCAACATGGTTGTAGCAGGTAAAGATGTAGTTATTGCTGGTTATGGCTGGTGTGGTAAAGGTGTTGCCCGTAGAGCAGATGGTTTAGGTGCTAAAGTTATTGTGACCGAAGTTGATCCCTTTAAAGCTTTGGAAGCCAAAATGGATGGACACCGAGTTATGCCAATGGATGAAGCAGCTAAACTAGGTGATATTTTTGTAACTGTAACTGGTTGTAAAGATGTAATAAATAAAAAGCACTTTGCTTCTATGAAAGATGGAGCAATATTAGCAAATGCTGGTCATTTTAATGTGGAAGTTAATGTTGAAGAGTTAAAAGAAAAAGCAGATAAAGTAAAAGAAGTTAGAGAAAACGTTCAAGGTTATCAACTAGGAGATAAGACACTTTATTTATTAGCCGAAGGAAGATTAGTTAATTTAGCAGCTGGTGATGGTCATCCTGTAGAAATAATGGATATGAGTTTTGGATTACAGGTTTTATCATTACTTTACCTTACTGAAAATGATTTATTACCTGGTTTATATAAAGTACCTAAGCAAATTGATAAAAAAGTAGCAAATTATCGTTTGAAAGCCGAAGGAATAGAGATAGATAAATTAAATACGGAACAAAAACAATATCTTGAAACCTGGAAAGTTTAGGTGAACAATATGATAAAAGTTAAAGTTCCTGCTACTTCAGCAAATTTAGGGCCCGGCTATGATTCTTTTGGTCTGGCTCTTAATCTATTTAATGAATACAAATTTAACAAAAGAAAAGATGACAAATTCATTATATCTATTAAAGATAATAATAATGAAATAATTGATTTAAAAGAAGAAGACAATCTTATTTTACAAACTCTTTTATATTTAAAAGAATATTATCCAAATAAACTTGAAACTAAGGGATTAAAAATAGAAGTTAAACTGAATTATCCCTTGAATAGAGGACTTGGTAGTTCTGCAAACGCTATTATTGCAACATTAAGTGGAGTTAATAAATTATTTGATTTAAATTTAGATAAGGAAGAAATTTTGGATTTAGCTCTAAAAATTGAAGGTCACCCGGATAATATTGTTCCAGCCCTTCAAGGGGGCTTTACAATTAGTCAAATCGAAGAAGGACAATTACATTATGAAAAATTTTCTGTTTCCCCAAAGTTAAATATATTATTATTTATTCCTAATCTTGAAATTAAAACCAAAGATGCACGTAAGTTAATTGGTACCAAAACTAATATAAAATCCGCATCCCAAAATATTGCCAATGCCTCACTAATTACTGCAGGTTTTATCAAAAATGATCTTAATTTGATAAAAAGAGGGTCAAAAGACTATCTTCACCAACAAAAAAGACTTTCTTTAAATAAAAAATTAAAAACACTTTTTGATGAAATCAATGAAGAGGTTGAGGAACCATTTTTCTTAAGTGGTAGTGGTTCTACTATAATTTTTCTATTTAAACAGGATTTTACTGAGAATAAAGAAATAATAAAAAAGAAAGCAAAAGATTTAAAAATTGTAAACTACTTAATAGAAACTAACGTTGATAATGAGGGTATAATAATAAATAAGGTTGGTGATTAAAGTGTGGAAGGGTTTAATTAATAAATATAAAAATTATTTATCAGTTAAAAAAGATACAAATATTGTAACATTAAATGAGGGTAATACACCATTAATAAAAGCTGATTGGTTAAATAAAGAGTATGGGTTTGAATTATATTTAAAATTTGAAGGGGCAAATCCCTCTGGATCTTTTAAAGACCGTGGAATGACCTTGGCAGTAACTAAAGCCCTAGAGGAAAATAGTAAAGCTATAATTTGTGCTTCTACGGGTAACACTTCGGCTTCAGCTGCTGCATATGGTGCTAGAAGTGGACTTAAAACATTAGTTGTAGTTCCGAAAGCTAAAATAGCAAAAGGTAAGTTATCTCAAGCATTAATATATGGAGCACAGATAATTCCAATCAAAGGTAATTTTGATAAAGCTCTAGAAATAGTAAGGAAACTAACTGATAAGTATGCTTTGACTTTAGTAAATTCTCTTAACCCATTTAGAATTGAGGGTCAAAAAACTGCTGCTTTTGAAGTAGCTGATCAATTAGAGAATAAGGAGTTAGATATTTTAGCACTCCCGGTTGGTAATGCTGGTAATATTACTGCATATTGGAGGGGCTTTAAAGAATATTATAATAAAAATATTACTAACTACCTTCCTAAAATGTTTGGATTTCAGGCTGCAAGGTCTGCAGCTATGGTAAAAGGTAGAACAATTGAAGACCCTGAAACTATTGCTACTGCTATTAGAATTGGTAACCCTGTTAACAGAGATAAAGCTCAAAAAGCTATGGAAGAATCAAATGGTTTATTTGATTCAGTAACAGATAAAGAAATTAAAGAGGCTCATCAAATTTTAGCTTCTAAAGAAGGGGTCTTTATAGAACCAGCTTCAGCTGCTCCTGTGGCAGGATTAATTAAACTATGTAAAGAGAATAAATATTCTTTAACTAATAAAAAAATTGTAGCAGTCTTGACTGGAAATGGACTTAAAGACCAAGAGTTTGTTTTAGATAATTATTCAATACCTAACTCCTTAGAAGGTAAATTTAAATCAGTCGAAGAATATATAAATATTTAGTAAAAAAAGGGAATAACTGATAAATATTGAATTAAATAAATAAGTAAAAATGTTGCTGACCAGGGGGTATTTAAGTGAAAATATTTAATTTTAATTTCATTGAAGATTGGAGAACTAAGATATATTATATCCCTGTATTATACAGTATATATGCGATTTTCATTTCAGCATTTGTAATTATACTGGAAAGATATTACCAACCCTATTTAATGGGAATTTTACCAGATTTATTTTTTACTCCATTTGATATAACTACCACCATTCTATCAACGATAGCAGGTTCTTTACTATCTATCGTTACAATCTCCTTTTCAATAATTATGGTTGTTTTAACTACATATTCAACTCAATTTTCTCCTAGAACTTTACAGGATTTTCTAAAATCAAAAATAACATTAAAAGTTTTAGGAATTTTTATAGGTGGATTTATATATTCAATAGTAACTTTATTGTTTTTAGAAAGTAATGAACAAACCGTATTTTTATCTGCTGCAGTGGGAGTATTGATTGTAATATATTGTATTATATATTTCGTGATATTTATTAACCATGTTTCTCAATCCATTCAGGTTAATTTATTGATTGATACTCTTACCACTGAGATATTAGAACTAGTTGATTCTGTAAAAGAGTTTAATGAAAATCATGAAAATGTTAGAAATGATCCCCCTGATAATCTAAAACAAATTTTCAAAAAAGATAAAGTTAGTATATATTCTGATAGAGTTGGTTTTATTAGAGATATAAGTGATTTGAAATTAACCGAATTTGCAAATAATCATAATATTGTTATAAATGCTGAAAAAATGATAGGAGATTATGTTACAAACAATACAAAGGTTTTTACTATTTATTATGACCTAAAAGAAATTGATATTGATGAAATTAAAGAAGATACATTTACTAAATGTCTTGATTTTATTTTAGTAGGAAAAGAAAGAAATAAGAGTAAAGATATTGAATTTGGATTACAGAAATTATCAGAAGTAGCTTTAAGAGCTATTTCTCCAGGGATTAATGATCCAAATACTGCAATTTTTTGTATTAAGCAAGCCGGTATGGTTTTAGATAGAATAGCAAAAGCAAATATTGAAAATACTTATTATTACAATGATGATAATGAATTAACATTAATATTTGAAGATATAAGTTTTGATTATCTATTATATAAAACCTTTTATCAATTGAGATATTATTCTATGCGAGATGTGTCAGTTGCGGCATCTATTCTTGAGGCTTTGATAATTATAGCTGAGGGTAATGAACAAGAAATTAAGGATATAACATGGGAATTTGGTAATTATATAGTAAAAGGGTTTGATGAAAATATTTTAGAGGAATTAGATAAAAAATATATGAATAAAAAAATAGAACAATTAGCCGTAATGACAGATAAATCAAAAGGCTCAGGAATCTATTTTGAATAATTAAATGGAGGTGGCTCAAATAGAATATAAAGATAAAGATTTTTATAAAAATAGTGTCGAAGAATGTTTTGATATTTTAGATACTTCAAAAAAAGGATTAAAAGAAGAAGAAGCTCAGAAAAGGTTAAATGAATATGGGGAAAATAAATTAGTTAAACTTAAAAAAACACCTGAAATTATTAAATTTTTGCTTCAGTTTAGAGATGTGCTTATGATCATCCTATTAGTTGCAGCAGGAATGTCTTTTGTTATTCAAAATTATAGAGATGGCATAGTAATGCTAATAATTGCAATTATTAATGCTGTTATTGGATATTATCAAGAGCATAAAGCTGAAGA
The DNA here is from genome assembly GCA_913055675.1 of uncultured Halanaerobiales bacterium. Lineage (GTDB taxonomy): Bacteria > Bacillota > Halanaerobiia > Halanaerobiales > M55B127 > M55B127. The sequence continues at coordinate 55,185 of CAJXKY010000002.1, read as the reverse complement.
AATTATGGGTTCTTTAGAAAAATTAATACAATCTCCTTCAAAAGTAATTAGGGACGATCAAATCAAGGAACTTAATCAACGTAAGTTAGTTGTAGGAGATATTGTTAATCTTGAAGAAGGAGATAAAGTTCCAGCTGATTTAAGAATTATTGAGTCCTTTAATTTGAAAACTAATGATGTATCATTAACAGGGGAATCACTACCCCAAGATAAAAACAGTAATAAGATGGATGAAAAGGCCTCTTTAGCTGATAGAGAAAATATGGTATACTTAGGCACTACTGTTGCATCTGGTAGCGCTAAAGGTGTAGTTGTGGCGACTGGTATGGATACTGAGATGGGTAAGATTGCCAATTTAACTCAGGAAGAAGAAAAATCCAAATCTCCACTTCAAATGGAGTTACAATCGGTTGCAAATAAAATAGCAGTATTTGCTGTAATTATTGGCACTTTATTATTTGGTGTAAGTTTATCTCAAGGTTTAGGTATGAACTTTGCAATAATATATGGTTTAGGTATTGCGGTAGCAGTCGTTCCACAAGCTTTACCAATGCAGATTACTGTAGCTCTTGCTCAAGGAGTAGATAGATTAGCAAAAAAGAATGCAGTTGTAAAGAAACTATCTTCTGTTGAAACACTTGGTTCAACCAATATAATTTCTACAGATAAGACTGGTACTTTAACTAAAAATGAAATGACAGTTCAAAAGGTATATTATGATGGAAATGAATATGATGTTACTGGTATCGGATATGAACCAAGAGGAAAAATATTAGATGAAAATGGAGAAGAAGTTAGCCAAGAAACGATAGATGATTTAGAAATAATGTTTGATGCAGCTACGATGGCATCTAATGCAGAAATCCATCCTCCTGATGATGAACATTCGAGTTGGTATCCGATTGGTGATCCTACCGAAGCAGCTTTAATTACACTATCTACGAAAGTCGGGACAAGATCTCCTGAAGAAGATGAGGAAAATCCTGAACTTCATGAATTCGGATTTGATTCAGAAAGAAAAAGAATGAGTTCAGTTCGTCAATTTGAAGATGGAGAATACTTGGCTATGAAAGGTGCTCTTGATAGCGTACTTTCGGTAAGTAAATATATATATAAAGATGGTAAAAAGGTTCCTATTACGGAAGAGGATAAAGAAAAATATAGAAAATTAAACGAGAAATATTCAAAAAATGCTATGAGAGTCCTTGCATTTGGTTTCAGAAAATTAGAACCAAAACACAAAGATTATGTAATTGAAGAAATTGAAAAAGATGTAATCTTTTTAGGAATTGTAGCTATGATAGATCCCCCTAAAGAAGGTGTTAGAGAAGCAATAGAACAGGCACATGAAGCTCATATAGATACTTATATCATGACTGGTGATCATGCCATTACAGCCAAAGCTATTGCGAAAGAAATTAATCTTGTACATGAAGGGGAAGATGTTAAAGTATTAACCGGTGAAGATTTTGATGAACTCAGTGATGAAGAATTAAAAACTATCATGAATGAAAAAAAGAGTGTTATTTTCTCCAGAGTTTCACCAGAGAATAAATTAAGAATTGTTAAAAATTTAAAAGATCAACAAAAAATTGTAGCTGTTACTGGTGATGGTGTTAATGATGCACCTGCTCTCAAAAGCGCTCATATTGGAGTTGCAATGGGCGGAATGGGGACTGATGTATCTAAACAAGCAGCTGAACTTATATTACTTGATGATAGTTTTCCAACTTTGGTTTATGCAATCAAAGAGGGACGTAACATCTACAATAATTTAAAGAAAACTGTAATAGCATCTCTAACTAGTAATGGTGGTGAATTAGCAGTAGTATTATTAGGTTTATTAGGGGTAGCATTATTTAATCTACCAGTTCCAATTTTGGCAATACAGATTTTAGCGATTGACCTTTTAGCTGAAATTTTACCACTTACAGCTTTTACTTTTGATCCTGGTTCTAAAGATATAATGACTTCTCCACCTAGAGAAAGAGATGAGCATATTGTTAATAAAAGATCTTTTTCAGAAATTGTGTTATTTGGTGTTCTAATGGGTGGATTAGCCTTTTTAAACTTTTATCTTTTCAATAATAGAGCTGTTGGTGGTGGATTAACAGAGGCCCATCCGTTATATGCTCGTGCAACTACTGTTACCTATTTAACCATCGCTTTTACACAATTAACTAATATTATGTCTAGAAGATATGCAAAGATTTCTTTATTCAACAAAAATATTTTTTCAAATAAGGTAATGGTTTATTCTGTATTAATTTCACTATTAATGATTATAACTGCAATTTATACCCCATTTATTAATCAATATCTTGGGTTTGCTGGAATCACTTTAACTGATTGGGGTTATGTAATAGGTTCAGCAATAGTATTTTTAGGTGCCCATGAATTATTAAAAGTTTATAAAAGAAGTAAAACGTCATAAACAAAAGGAGGCTAAAATTATGAATGTAAAGAAAAAAGGAGAAGTTTACAAATGTGGTGTTTGTGGTAATGTAGTTGAAGTAAAAGAAGTTGGCGGTGGAGAATTAGTCTGTTGTGGTCAACCTATGAATTTACAAAAGTAAAGCAAAAGCCCCTGTTATAAAAGCAGGGGCAAAAGTAAAAATTACTGAGGTGATTTCAGATGAAAACATTTAAAGCAAATCAAACTCAGATTGTATTAAAAAAAGGTGATATAACAGAAGAAAATTGTGAAGGTATTGTTAATGCTGCCAACTCTTCCTTAATGGGTGGAGGTGGAGTAGACGGTGCTATTCATCGAGCTGGTGGACCTGAAATTATAAAAGAGTGTAAAAAGATTAGAGACCGTCAGGGTAAATTACCTACCGGTAAAGCAGTTATCACAACAGCAGGTAATTTGAATGCTGAAGCTGTTATTCACACTGTGGGACCTATCTGGCAGGGTGGAGATGATCAGGAGAAGGATTTGTTAGCAAAGGCATATAAGAATAGTTTGATAATTGCAAAAGAAAATAATTTAGAAACTATATGTTTTCCTTCTATAAGTACTGGTGCATATGGTTTTCCGATAAAAAAAGCAGCTGAAATAGCATTAAAGACAATTAAAGATTTCTGTACAGAAGATCAATGTTATAAAGAGATTCGATTTATATTATTTAGTGAAGAGGATTATGAAGTATATTTAAATAAAGCAAAAGATCTTTTTAAAAAATAAGACAATAATATATAATTGGAGGAATAAATATGAGTGTAAAAAGAGATACTTTAGAAATGAAAAATTGGGCTGTTGTGGGAGCAACAAATAAAAAAGATAAATATGGATATAAGATTGTAAATAAATTAGATGGGCATAATTATAATGTTTATCCGATTAATCCTTCATTAGATGAGATCGATGGTATAAAGGTATATGATAAATTATCAGATATTGAAGATGAAATTGATGTTGTTGATATAGTAGTCAATCCTCAAATTGGAAAACATGTGATGAAAGAGGTTAACAAACTTGGTATAAAATATGTATGGTTACAACCCGGTACTAGAAGTGATGAAATTAGAGAATATGCCAAAGAAAATGATATTAAGATCGTAGAAAGTTGTATTTATGCTACTTTAACTTAATAAAGAACGTAAATGGGGGGAACTAATATTGTCCAAATATATTCTTGCTATTGACCAGGGGACTACAAGTACAAGGGCTTTTTTGTATGACAAAAATGGGAATATTGTAGAAAAATCACAAAAAGAATTTACACAATATTATCCTAAATCTGGTTGGGTTGAACATGACCCTGAGGAGATATGGAATTCAACTATTGGAGTAATAAATAATCTTTTTAGAAAATCAGGGATTGAACCGCATAAAATAGATTCGATTGGAATTACCAATCAGAGAGAAACTACTGTAGTTTGGGATAAAAATACCGGTGAACCACTTTATAATGCTATTGTCTGGCAGTGTAGAAGAACTTCTGATATTTGTAAAAACTTAAAAGAAGAAGGCTATGAAAAAACTTTTAGAGATAAAACTGGTTTGCTTTTAGACCCATATTTTTCTGGTACAAAAATAAAATGGATATTAGATAATGTGGAAGGTGCCAGACAAAAAGCTAAAGAAAATAAGATTATATTTGGTACAATAGATACCTATTTGATATGGAAACTAACTGGAGGTAAAGTTCATGTAACTGATTATACAAATGCCTCTAGAACTTTACTCTATAATATCCACAATTTAGAATGGGACCAAGAATTATTGGACATATTAGATGTTCCCCCCTATATTTTACCGAAAGTAAGATCTTCAAGTGAGATTTACGGTTATACAGATAAAAATGAGTTTTTTGGTCAACATATCCCTATTTCGGGTATTGCAGGTGATCAACAAGCTGCAACCTTTGCTCAAGGTTGTTATGAAAAGGGAATGACCAAAATTACTTTTGGCACTGGTTCATTTCTATTGATGAATACTGGCAATGAGCCTGTTTATTCAGAAAACGGTTTACTAACGACCATTGCTTGGGGTTATAATGGTGAGATAACTTATGCCCTTGAAGGTAGTGTATTTAATGCTGGTTCTGCAATTCAGTGGTTGAGAGACGAACTTTTCTTACTAAATGAAGCTGCTGATTCGGAATATTTTGCTGGAAAAGTTGAAGATACAGATGGAGTATACTTTGTTCCAGCTTTTACAGGACTAGGGGCACCATATTGGAATCCAGAAACCAGAGGTACAATTGTAGGATTAACCAGAGGAAGTAGTAAAAATCATATTGTTAGAGCTACTTTAGAAGCAATGGTATATCAAAGTAAAGATCTGATACAAGCTATGTTAGAAGATTCCGGTCTAGAATTAAAAGAAGTAAAAGTTGATGGTGGGGCGGTAGAAAATAATTTGTTAATGCAATTTTTAGCAGATATGATTGATACTGAAGTAGAAAGACCTGTCAACACTGAAACAACTGTAACTGGTGCTGCTTATTTAGCTGGACTTGCTACAAATTTTTGGGATAGTATTGATGATATTATGAAAAAAAGAAAAATTGATTATAAATTTAAACCCAATATGGAGTCTGCTGATCGACAAAATAGATACAAAGATTGGTTAAAAGCAGTTGATACTGCAATTTTTTGGTCTAAAAACTAATAATATATTAAAATCATGCAGGATTATTAACTTGTAAATAGAATTAAAAGATTAGAATAACTAAAAATATAATATATGAGGTAGAGAAAAGAGACCTATTAAATTCATCAGAATATTGGTGTGTTTAATAGGTTTTAAATATTTATAGGTAGGTGATTGAAATTAATAAAATAACGGCTCAAATGCATGAACATGTTATGAAAATTAAGCAGTATGAAGGTGAAGAGTTATATACTAATAGCAGATTACTAGTGGAAGGGGTTATTGAAATCTATAAAAAATATAATTTTAGTGATCCAGGTTTAGGTTATGATGTATATAATATAGAAGCTGAAGCCAGTGGTCAAGATCTTATTTTTTTTAAAGATAGTTCTCCGCAAACTTCTCAGAAAAAATTTATAATTAAAGATAAAAGCGATTTTGAAAAACTAAAACATATTGAAATGGGTAAGGATGGTAGAATGTCCTTTGTAACTGATGCTCTAAAAATATATAAAGAAAAATATGGGTCTACACCTCCTTTACAGTTTTGTGCTCCTTTTAGTTTAGCGGTTGCTATTTATGGTTATGAAAAATTAGTTACAGATATGTATACAAAACCAGATTTTATACACGAATTGATGAATATTATTACAAAAAATATAATTATTCCTTGGATTGATTACCAAAAATCCATTATACCTAATTGGGAAGTGGCCTTAGGTGCTGATGCTTTAGCTTCTCCTCCAAATTTAACCCTAGATCTATTAGAAGAATTTGTGGTTCCATATCTTCTTAAAATAAAGGATAAATGTGGAGACAAGGTAGGAGTAGTTAACTGGTGGGGCGAAAGTTATGTTAAAGATATGGACCGTTTTCTTGCTTTGAAACATAAAGTATCTCCAAACAATAGTATTTTAAGAGTTCAAGATCCAGACTTAGAGGATATCGATTTAAAGATGATTACTAATTTTGCTCAAAAAAATAAAATGGATCTTACTTTTGGTATCGGAGCAAAAATATTAAGTAGTGGTTCTGTTGAAGATATAGAAGAGAGAGTAGAAAAATATGTTACACATGGTAGTGAAGTCGACAATTTCACATTGTATCTTTGTAATATCAGTAAGGATACACCAGCCAAAAATATCTATGCAGCAATAAATACTGCCCGAAGTTTAATAGATGCAAAGTAAAATATAATTAAATATTAAGAAGGAATTTTCTCAGATTAACAGAAGTAAATAAGTAGGGTATAAAAATAATAATTTTGTAAAAAATAAAATATCTGAGGTTAGAGAAAAGAGAACCTATTTAATGTATATCTATAGTAGATCTATAGGTAAATTTTGTGCATTGAATAGGATTTTTAATTTTAGAAGGAGTAGATGAGCTTGAAAAATATTTTTACAAACCACGCCCAGGAACTTGAAAATGATATTAACAAATATTTAGAAGTTGTTAGTAATTCTAATATGGTTTTTCACAGAGATAGTTTGAATTTTATAAAAGGTAATATTGAAGTATTTGAAAATTCTTTAGATGAAATTTCCACCTTGGAAAATTCAGCAGATGATTATCAAAAAGAAATTAAATATAAATTATATAAATATATGTTAATACCAGAGGCCAGAGGGGATGTATTATCTTTATTAGAAAATATTGATAATATTGTTGATCACATGAAAAAGCTTTTAGTTCAACTTTCAATGGAAAATCCTTATATACCCGAAAGATTAAATGAGGATTTTGAAGAATTGATAGAATTAGTCAGTGAATCTGTAGATTATTTAATTAAATGTATAAGAGCCTACTTTAGAAATATTTCAATGGTTAATGAGTATGTAAATAAAGTCGACTTTTATGAACATGAGGCTGATAAAATTGAGGAAAGAATTAAAAGAAAGGTATTTAATGAACTTGATTTAAAAGAGTTTAGTAAAAAAGTTCATATCAGATATTTTGTTGAAAAAATTGCTGAAATTTCGGATAGGGCTGAAACAATTAGTGAAATAACATCTGTTGCGGCAATCAAAAGACGAATTTAATAATATGGAGTTGATAATGTGATAAATGCCCTATTTTTTATGTCTAGTGGCTTATTTTTAGGTTGGTCTTTAGGAGCAAATGACGCTGCAAATTTATTCGGTACGGCTGTAGGAACAAAAATGGTAAAGTTTAAAACTGCTGCCATTATAATAAGTGTTTTTGTAATAATTGGAGCAGTAATAAGTGGTGCTGGAGCTTCACATACTTTGGGGGCTTTAGGTAAAGTATCAGAACTTCCAGGCGCTTTTATTGTCGCTCTTGCTGCTGCTCTAACAGTTTTTGGAATGACAAATTATGGATTGCCGGTTTCTACTTCTCAATCTATAGTAGGAGCTATCATAGGTTGGAATTTATTCGCAAATATAACTACTGATATTAATGTTTTAAGCAAGATTGTTGGTACATGGGTTTTATGTCCAGTATTATCCGCTTTATTTGCTGCACTATTTTATTTCTTATTTAGTAAAACAATTTTTAAATTTAAAATCCATTTATTAAAGTTAGATCAATATACCCGTATTGGTTTAATATTAGTAGGTGCTTTTGGTGCCTATAGTTTAGGTGCAAACAATATCGCTAATGTAATGGGAGTATTTACTACTTCAGTAAATTTACCACCCCTAAGTATAGGTGGATTCTTTACCTTAAGCAGTACCCAACAACTTTTTATGTTAGGTGGTATTTCTATTTCTGTTGGAGTATTTACATATTCAAAAAGAGTTATGATGACTGTTGGTACAAGTATTTATAAAATAACACCGGTTGCTGCATTAATAGTAGTTTTATCTAGTTCTACAGTATTGTTTTTATTTGCTTCTGAAAGTTTAAAAATTTGGTTAACAAGTAGAGGGCTTCCATCTTTCCCTCTTGTACCTGTTTCAAGTTCTCAAGCAGTGGTTGGAGCTGTATTAGGTATTGGACTTGCCAAAGGTGGAAGAAATATTAATTTATCTGTTTTAAGAAATATTGGCTTGGGATGGGTGGTTACGCCCCTTACCTCAGCAGTTATTTCATATATTTCACTATTTTTTATGCAAAATGTGTTCTTATTGAATGTATACTAAGTTCTGGAGGTGGTATTAAAGAGAAAACTATTAAATTTAATCATTTTCGAAAAATATAAGGGGGAAAAAAAAATGAAAAAGTATTTAGTTTTATTTTTACTTTTAGTATTTATTGGGTCTTTTACAGTAGTAGGTCAGGCTCAAGATGTTGAGATTGACTTTTGGTATGCATTATCTGGTAATATTCAGGAAGTAACTTTAAGTATGGTAGAAGACTTTAATGAATCACATCCTGATATTCAAGTCAATCCAGTCCATAGAGGAAGTTATTCAGAAGTTCTTACCTCCTCTATAGCCGCTTATCGTACTGGTAATGCACCACATATTGTACAGGTCTATGAAGTAGGTACTCAAACTTTATTAGACAGTAATGCAATTAAACCTGTATATGAATTATTTGAAGAAAATAATGTTGAAATTAACTGGGATAATTTTATAGGCCCACTTAAAGCTTACTACTCAGTTGAAGGAAATTTATCTTCCTTACCCTTTAATTCATCCACACCATTTTTATACTATAACAAAGATGCTTTTGAAGAAGCTGGTTTAGATCCAGAACAACCACCAACTACATTCAAAGAAGTAGAAGAATATGGTAAACAGTTAGTTGAGAGCGGAGTTGTAGAAAATGGTTTAACTGTAGGTTGGCCTTCATGGGTACTTGCAGAAAATATGTTTACCTGGCATGGACAGCCAATTACTAACAACAAAAATGGTTATACTGATCATGCATCTGAACTAAAAATAAATAGTGAATTTGGTGTTGAACTCTTTAAACAGTTTAAAGAGTGGGAAGAAGAAAACATATTCACTTATGAAGGTCGAGAAGGTACACCTAATCCTTCATTCTTGACTGGACAAACCGGTATGATTATTACTTCTACAGCCTACTTAGGTGGGTTTAAAGAAGGTGCTGACTTTGAAATAGGTTCAGGATTTATACCACATAAAGAAGGATATCCACAAGGTAATTCATTAATTGGTGGAGCAACACTTTGGGTATATGATGGACATAGTGATGAAGAATATCAAGCAATTACTGAATTCTTAGACTATATTGCTTCTGCAGACCAACAGGTGAGATGGCATAAAGAAACTGGTTATTTACCAGTAACTCAAGATGCTGTAGACCAGCTAGACGAAGAAGGTTGGTTTGAAGAAAATCCTAATCATTCAACTGCCTTTAATCAATTAAATGTTGAAACTGATACAGGAGAATTTGCAGGTTTAAGATTAGGAGATTTTGTTGCAATCAGAGAAATTGTTTTATCTGAAATAGAAAGTATATTCTCTGGAGATAAAACAGTAGAAAATGCTCTTGATGATGCAGTAGAAAAAAGTAATCAAAGATTACAAAGATATATTGAAGCTAATGTAGAGTAGGATATTTAAATAAATGTATAATACCAACCCCTCATTTTAAAGTGGGGGGTTGGATATTAATGGAGGGAATCTTGATGGAACAATACAAATTCAAAAGCAAAAAACTGCCATATCTGTTATCTATTCCACAGTTTATAATAGTGACTATTTTTATCCTTTATCCAACTTATAAATCATTAGAGTTGAGTCTTTTTACAACTTCAATTTTTGGGGGTAATAAAGTATTTGTTGGATTACAAAATTTTAATGATCTTTTTTCTTCTCCCGATTATTTAAAGACTGTAGTAGTTAGTTTAATTTTTGCCGGAGGAGTAACCATAATTGGTTTAGCGTTATCACTTTTAATTAGTGTATTAATTAATAATGCATTAAAGGGGTTAACAATTTATAGAACTGCTTTTATATGGCCTTATGCCTTATCTCCAGCAGTTGCAGGTGCAATCTGGATGTTTATTATGCATCCAAGTTACGGTATATTAACTAGTATTTTGCCATTTGAATTAAACTGGATTTTAAATGGGAATCACGCTCTTATATTAATTATATCAGCTGCCACATGGAGAATGCTAGGTTATAATATTGCGTTTTATTTAGCTGGTTTGCAGTCTGTTCCAGTGTCTTTAAGAGAAGCTGCAGCTTTAGATGGAGCAAGCGGGTTTCAAAAATTCTTTAGAATAACTTTTCCACTTTTAACACCAACAACATTTTTTCTATTAACAATGAACTTAGTTTATTCCTTTTTTAGAACTTTTGGGTTAATACATACAGTAACCAAAGGCGGACCTTCAGGTATGACAGAAATCATGGTATATAAAACTTATAAAGATGGTTTTATAAACTTAGTGCCAGGGTTATCTGCAGCCCAGTCTGTAATCTTATTAGCAATTGTAATTGGAATTATTTCATTCCAATTCAAGTACTTAGAAAGGAAGGTCCATTATGCATAAGACTAAATTCCAGAGTTTCTTAAATCATTTATTATTAATTGTATTAGTAATTATTGTTATATTTCCAGTTTATTATGCTTTTGTCATAAGTTCTATAAGTTTTAAAGAAGTTTTTTCTATGCCGCCTAAATTATTACCAGGAACTAATCTAATGGCTAATTACAGTCATGCCTGGAATAGTGTGAATCTTGGTAGACTTCTTATAAACAGTTTGATTTTCGCTTTATTTACTACTTTTGGAAAGATATTTTTATCGATATTAACTTCATTTGCAATTGTTTATTTTGATTTTAGGTTTAAAAACTTTATTTTCTTTATAACACTTTTAACTTTAATGATGCCTGTTCCTGTTAGGATAATGTCTACCTATGAAGTTGTGAGTTCTTTTGGCTGGATTAATAGTTATCAGGGACTAATTTTCCCCATGATAGCTTCAGCTACCGGTACTTTTTTACTAAGACAAATTTTCATGTCGGTACCCCGAGAACTTGCTGAAGCAACTATTGTAGATGGCGGCGGTCCTTTGACTTTCTTATTTAAAGTTTTAATACCTATTGCTAAGACAAATATTGCCGCTCTATTTGTTATTTTATTTATTTGGGCTTGGAATCAATATTTATGGCCTCTAATTATAACAACAAATCCAAATATGAATGTAGTACAATTAGGTATAGAGGCAGTCATACCAAAAGGTGGTACAGCTTTACCTAAATGGAATCAGATAATGCCAGTTGTTATATTTACAATGATTCCACCATTAGGAGTTATTCTTTATCTACAAAGAAGTTTTGTTCAGGGCTTAATTGAACCTGAAAAATAATACTATTAAGGAGTTAAACCATGGATAAGATTGAAAATACTGAGTTATTTATATTTGATATGGATGGGACAATTTATCTAAGTAATACCCTAATTAAAGGATCACTTGAATTAATAGAAAAATTAAACAAAAAGAATATAGATTATACATTTTTAACTAATAATTCTTCTAAAAATACCAGTGATTATAAAAATAAGTTATCAAAATTGGGTATTGATGTAGAACAAAAATATATAGTTAGTTCAGGAGAAGTTACCGCTTCTCATATCAAAGAGATAAAAAATAAAGATGAAAATGATGTTTATATAGTTGGCACTAAATCATTGGAAAAGGTTTTTAAAGATTATGGTTTTAATGTAGTCGATAATAGAAATAAAAATGTTGATTATCTGGTTCTAGGTTTTGATACAACTTTAACCTATCAAAAGTTATGGGATGCTCATTATTTAATCAATAATGGGGTAAAATATTATGCTACAAATCCAGATAAAGTATGTCCCTTAGAAAACAATGAATCTATGCCGGATTGTGGTGCTATTATAAACTTATTAAAAACATCGACTAATGAAGAACCAGTAGTTGTTGGTAAACCTAATGAATTAATGATTAAGTATATATCAAAAGAATTTAATGTAGAAAGAAAAAATATTAGTATGGTGGGGGATAGATTGTATACTGATATAAAAATGGCTGAAACAAGTGGAATTAATAGTATCTTAGTTTTATCTGGTGAAACTAAGCGATCTGATCTTGTAGATTCAACTATAGAACCGGATTTTGTCGTTGAATCAGTAAAAGATCTTAATAAACTTATATAGGAGTGAATGTTTTGGGAATTAATATCATCGCACATCGCGGTTCATCTAAGGCTGCCCCTGAAAACACAAAAAAAGCTTTTAAACAGGCAAGCAAAGATCAAGCAGATGGCATCGAATTAGATGTTCATTTAACTGCCGATAATCAAGTGGTAGTAATTCATGACCCCACAATTGATAGAACTTCAAAAGGAAAAGGTTTTATAAAAGATTTTAGTTTAAAAGAATTAAAAGAATATGATTTTGGTAGTTATTTTGATGAATCATTTAAAGATGAAAAAATATTAACTCTAACCGAGGCTTTAGAAATAATAAAAGATTTTAATATCATAAATATTGAAATCAAAAAAGGCTATAATATAAACCAAGGTATTGAAGATGAAGTTTTAAAAAGTATAAAAATGTTTGATTTTGAAAGTGAAATAATAATATCTTCTTTTAACCATGAATCATTAAAAATAATAAAAGATTTAAATAATAATATCAAAATAGCTCCACTTTTTTATGCAAGATTATACAATCCTTGGGAATATGCTATAAATTTAGGAGCAGAATATTTACATCTATATTATAACTTAGTAAATAAAGAAGTTATTGAAAAATGTCATCAACAAGGTATAAAGGTAAATGTATTTACGGTTGATGAAAAATATGATTTAAATAAAATGATTGAATACAATGTTGATGGGATAATAACTAATTATCCAGTAAAAGCACGCAATTTGTTAACAGGTATGAAATTGGAGTAAGGAGATGGTAGTGTGCAAATTATTATAATTGGAGCAGGTGTAATTGGAGCTGCGATTGCAAGAGAATTATCTAGGTATGATATTGATATAAAATTATTAGAAAAGGAACCCGATGTTGCAGATGGAACCAGTAAGGCTAATTCCGGGATTATACATGCTGGTTATAATGCAGATGCCAATACTTTAAAGGGTACAATGAATGTTAAATCGAATCCTACTTATGATCAACTTTGTGAAGATTTAAAAGTACCTTTTAAAAGAAATGGTTCTCTAGTCGTAGGCTTCAATGATGAAGATTTAAAGAAACTCAAAGTAAAAAAGGAAAATGGAGAAAAGAATGGAATTGAAGGGTTAGAAATTCTCAATAGAGAAGAGTTATTTAAAAAAGAACCCAATATTAATAAAAAAGCTCAATATGCATTATATGCTCCTAGTGCAGGTATAATATCTCCTTATGAACTAACAATTGGTTATGCAGATAATGCAGTTCGAAACGGTGCCGAAGTATTATTAAATACAGAAGTTGAAGATCTAATAATAAAAGAAGGGAAAGTAACAGGAGTTATTACAAACCGTGGTAATTATCAAGCCGATTTAGTAATAAATTCAGCCGGACTTTATTCTGATAAGGTTGCTAAAATGGCAGGAGATAAGTTTGAAATCACTCCTCGAAAAGGTGAATACCATTTATTTGATAAAGTACATGGAGATTTAGTGAACAATACTTTGTTTCCAATGCCAACTGAAAAGTCAAAAGGTATTTTGGTTTTACCTACCGTACATGGTAATCTTCTTATAGGGCCTAATGCAAATATTATAGATGATAAAAATGATTTCTCTACTACTTCAGATGGATTAGAAAAAGTATTTGAAGGGGCAAAAAAATTAGTTCCCTCTGTTCCTGAAGATGGGATAATAACTTCATTTTCTGGTTTAAGAGCTTCATTACCATCTAATGACTTTCATATTGGTTTTTCAGAAAATAAAAAAGCATTGATTAATCTGGTTGGAATCCAATCACCTGGTTTAAGCTCTGCTCCAGCTATTGCAGAGAAGATAACAGAGATGGTTAATCAATACTTTAAAAATAATAATATGGAAATTAAATTAAAAGATGATTTTATAGAAAATAATCCTAGTTATCCCCACTATCATCGCTATGAAGAAAATGATGAAGTTGAAAAATGGCAAAATGTAGTAGAAAAAAATGAAGACTATGGTGAAATAATATGCCGCTGTGAACATGTAAGCAGAGGAGAAATTATAGATGCTATTCATCGTCCAGTTCCAGCAAGAACGATAGATGCTATAAAAAGAAGAACAAGGGCTAGTTCAGGTCGATGTCAGGCAGGCTTTTGCGGACCTAGAATTTTAAATATTTTGTCTAATCAATTAGATATTGATCCTTTAGAAGTGACCAAGAAAGGTAGGGACTCTAAAATATTAAAAGCTAAGTCTAAAGAATTAATTATAAAAGATATTAATGAGGAAGATAATGTAGGTGATAAAAATGAAAGTATATAATATGGTTGTTATAGGAGCAGGACCAGCTGGAATTGCTGCAGCTCTCGAGGCCAAAAAAAATGGTATCGATGATATACTCGTAGTAGAAAGAGATGAATATATTGGTGGTATACTTCCTCAATGTATACATAATGGATTTGGTTTAGAATATTTTGGTCAAGAATTAACTGGCCCTGAATATGCTTTTGAATTTATAAAAGAATTAAAGGAAACCGATATAGAAGTATTAACTGAAACAATGGTTTTGGATGTGGATAAAAATAAGGTTATAACAGCATTAAATAGAAAAGACGGTGTGATAAGAGTAAAAGGGAAAACAATAATTCTGGCTATGGGATGTAGAGAACGCACAAGAGAAAATATAAAAATTCCTGGTGATCGACCATCTGGTATATTATCTGCTGGTACAGCTCAAAGATATACTAATATTGAAGGCTATATGCCTGGAGAAAAAGTAGTTATTTTGGGTTCAGGTGATATCGGACTAATTATGGCAAGAAGAATGAAGTTAGAAGGCGCAGATGTAAAAGCAGTATTGGAAATCATGCCGTTTTCTTCCGGTCTAGTAAGAAATAAAGTCCAGTGTTTAGACGATTTTGATATTCCTCTCAAATTACAACATACAATTACCCGAATAGAAGGAAAAGAAAGGTTAAAAAGAGTCCAAGTAGCTCAAGTGGATAAAGATTTTAATGTCATAAAAGGAAGCGAAGAATGGGTTAATTGTGATACGTTACTTTTATCTGTAGGGTTAATTCCCGAAAATGAACTAACCAAAGCAATGGATTTAAAACTACATCCAGTTACTGGCGGGACTTTTGTTAATGAAAACAGAGAAACAAATATAGAAGGAGTATATGCAGCTGGAAATGTTTTGCATGTCCATGATTTAGTTGATTGGGTATCAGAAGAAGCAGAAATAGCTGGTGAAGCTGCTGCTAATTATCTAAATGATAATTTAACTAAAAGAAAAACCAAAATAAAAATATCTCCAGATAGAAATGTAACTTACACAGTTCCTCAAAAAATAGAGTACGAATTTGGCGATAAAAACTTTATTAAAATATTTATGAGAGTTACTAAACCTATTGAGAATGTAAAGGTAAACTTTAAATATAAAGATGAAAATATAGTTAGTTTTCCTAAAAAGATTGTTATGCCGGGAGAAATGGTTACTGCAAACCTCCCCACCGCTCTTATAAAAGACCATATGAAAGAAATTAAAGTCTCTATTGTAAAAAAAGAGGGTGAAACCAATGGAAAAAAATGATATAATATGCACTGGTTGCCCAAAGGGGTGTCGAGTTACAGTAGAAGTCGAAAACGAGGAAATAGTTAATATAGAAGGATATGAATGTCCAACTGGTAAAAAATATGCTATTGATGAATATAAAAATCCAACTAGAATATTACCCACAACTATCAGAGTAAAAAATGGTGAATTTCCATTAGTTCCTGTCAAAACAGCTGAGCCCATCCCAAAAGCACTTCTAATTAAAGCTATGAATATAATAGCTAAAAAAGAGGTGAAAGCTCCTGTAAAAATCGGAGATGTTTTAATTCAAGATATTTTAAATACAGGAGTGAATATAGTAGCAACTCGGAATATAGACAAGAAAGCGGGGGTTTGAAAATTGGATAAAAGTCTCGAAGAATATTTCGAAGACTTTAATGTGATTGCCGGTATTAGTGATGATTCTAGACTTGAAAAAGCACTATATAGTAAGGTTTTAGCAGTATTTTTATTAAATGCTAAATTAAATAAACTAAGTGATTATGCAAGAAAATGTAAAGCACACGATAAAATGCTTTTTTTACATTTAGATTTAATGAAAGGAATGAATTCCGATAGGGAAGCGGTTAATTATCTTGCAGATAATAATTTGTGTGATGGAATTATAACAACCCATCGAAATTTAATTGAATACGCTCAAAAAGTTGGTTTATATACAGTACAAAGAATATTCGTATTAGATTCAGGCACTATTAAAAATGGAATAAAAAGTTTAAAAAAAGTACGTCCTGATGCTGTAGAAATATTACCTGGTCTTATGACACCCCATTTTTTAAAGGAATTAAGCATTGAGATGGATATTCCTTTTATTGCAGGTGGTCTAATTAGATCTCAGAGAGAAGTTGATAAGTTAATAGAAGATGGTATATTTGCAGTTTCTACTAGTGAAGATAAATTATGGTATTAAGCCTATTTGAAGGGGATAAGATTTTTCTTATCCCATATTTTTTTGCGTATATTAAAAGGTATTTAAATAAAATTCAAGAATATATATAAGGAAATGTATAAAATTAATTAAAAATATATAGGAGGTTCTTTAAAAAACAATGGATTATTTCAAGAAAACAAAAATCAAGAAAATTTTACAAGGTGATATTGATTCTTATCAAGATGTAATAGTATTAGGATGGGTAAAGACAAAAAGAGTATCTAAAAATATTGCATTCTTAGAAATTAATGATGGTTCTACACTAAAAAATTTACAGATTGTAATTTTAGATCCTTCAAAATATGAATTGGATGATTTAAATAGAGGAAGTAGTGTTAGAATAAAAGGTTATTTAGAAGAAGTACCAAATCGTGAACAAAGTATAGAAATGAAAGCAGAAGATATTGATATAATAGGTACTGCTCCTGATAATTATATTTTGCAAAAAAAGAAACATACTTTTGAATTTTTAAGAGAAATTGCTCACTTAAGACCAAGAACTAAAACTTTTAGTACGGTTAATAGATTTAGAAACAAGATGGCTAACGCCATTCATAAATATTATCAAGAAAGAGGTTTTCAATACATTCATTCTCCAATAATTACTGCTAGTGATGCAGAGGGTGCTGGAGAAATGTTTAAAGTTACTACTCTTGATCTTGATAATGTTCCTCATAATGATAATGAGGAAGTAAATTTTGAAGAAGATTTCTTTGGTGAACAAACTGGCTTAACTGTTAGTGGACAGTTAGAAGCAGAAGTTATGGCTACTGCTTTGGGAGATGTATATACTTTTGGTCCAACTTTTAGAGCGGAGAACTCTAATACAACTAGACATGCCTCAGAATTTTGGATGATAGAGCCTGAAATGGCATTTTGTAACTTAGATGAAATGATGGATGTCATAGAAGACTTTATAAAATATCTATTTGAATATGCTTTAGATGAAGCAGCTGAAGAAATGGAATTTTTTGATAATAATATTGAAGAGGGCCGAAAAGAAACATTAAAAAGTATAATTAATTCAACTTTTGCTAGGATAACTTACACTAAAGCAATCGAAATTCTAAAAGATGCAGAGCAAGACTTTGAATTTCCTGTTGAATGGGGTATGGACTTACAAACAGAGCATGAAAGGTATTTAACAGAAAAATATTACAATAAACCAGTCTTGGTTACTGACTATCCAAGAGGTATTAAAGCTTTTTACATGCGTATAAATGAAGACGGAGATACTGTAGCTGCTGTTGATTGTCTTGTGCCAGAAGTTGGCGAAATTATTGGAGGTAGCCAAAGAGAAGAAAGATATGATGTATTAAAAGAAAGAATGGAAAATGAGGATATGAATATTGATAAGTATCAATGGTTTTTAGATCTAAGAAAATTTGGTACAGTTCCACATTCTGGCTTTGGTTTAGGTTTTGAAAGAATATTAATGTACATTTCAGGAATGAAAAATATAAGGGATGTAATACCTTTCCCAAGGACACCCGGTAATGCAGACTTCTAATAAAATAATCATCTTATTATTTTTATTAATATTACTTTTTAATTTTACTGCTTTTGCAGAAAAAGATATTCAATCTGATTTTCAAGCAGTAGTATATAGTGGACAACCATCCGGAGTATTTGCTGCAGTTAGTGCAGCAAGGAATGGTTTATCTACTATCTTAATCTTAAAAAGAGATAATCCAGGTGGTTTAATGACTTATGGTGGTTTAAACTACCTGGATTTAAATTTTGATAAAAAAGGTAATATAATTAATAGAGGGATGTTTGAGGAATGGTATAAACGGATCGGAGAAAAACAAAGTTTTACCTATCAGAAAGCTACTAATGTTTTTAATAATATGTTAGATGAGGCAAATGTTAAAATACTTAGAAATACTTTAGTAAAAAAGGTTGAAGTAAATGATAATTCAATAAAAAATATAAAACTAAAAAGTAAAGATGGAAAAAATTATAATATTTCAGGGGAATACTATATAGATGCGGAACAGGATGCTGAATTATCATATTTAGCTGGAGCTGATTTTTTCAATTACGGTTCAGATATAAATTTAAATAACCGATATATGGCTTCAACACTAGTTTTAAATATTGATAATATTGATCTTGGTAAATTAAAAATTGATATACAGCAAAATAAATTTGGACCTTCATTTTTAAAAAACGGTCATGCATATGGATTCAAACAAATTGGCAATTTATATAAACCCCAAAACAAAAATATAAAGCTTAGAGGGTTGAATATAATATTTAATGAAAATGATAATGGCAATTATCATGGTTCAATTAACGCCCTTTTAATTTTTAATCATAACCCTCTATTAACTTCACAAAAAGAAAAAGCATATCGAATAGCTCGTAAGGAAAGTAAAAAAGTATTGCAGTTTTTGCGAGAAAATTTAGGAGGTTTTGAAAACGCCACTTTAAATAAACCGGCCGAAGAATTATATATACGTGAATCCCGTCATCTTATTGCAGAAGAGATGTTAAAAACAGAAGATCTATTGGAAAACAAGATAAAAGAGAATACAGTTGTATTTGGTACTTATCCTCTTGATTATCAGGCATCAGATCCTGCATATCAGGGTTTTGTACTTTTTAATCCGGCGGTTTATGGTATACCATTTGGTTCATTACTTCCAACTAATATTGACAATTTAATGGTTGTTTCACGCAGTACTGGAATGAGTTCTTTAGCAGCTGCTAGTGGTAGGGTATTACCAATACGTATGAATAGCGGAGCTGTTGCTGGTAAAGCCGCTTCATTAGCAAATGAAAATAATATCGATCTTAAAGAATTAAACAATAGCAATAATTTGATTAAGAAAATACAAGACTATATGGAGTTGGATTTAGAAAATTATCGCAAATATGATCCTATTATTGAAAAGGATATTTATTATCCCTATATTAAAGAACTCGTCAATTTGGGTTTGCTAATTGGGGGATATAATAATGATTTCAAATTAAAATCTTCAATTACAGAGTATGAATTTTCCCAATTATTAATTAAAGGTATGAAAAGAAGAAATTCGAAGTTGCTTTATGACTGGGTTCCAGGTGGTTTAGAATCAATAAGTACTTTAAAGAAGTTAGATAAAATAAATGCATATAGATTACTATTGGCTGCAAGCAGTCATCGAGTTTCTGAAATTGATAAAGAAAATTATTTCAATATTTTAGCAGTCGAAAATTATGTTCCAGATGGTTTTAACAATGATATTAAAAAAGATCAGAATCTTACAAGGAAAGAAGCATATTATTTAGTTGGTTACTTTTTAAAACAAACTCAACTATCTGAACAGTTAATAAAATATAGGGGTATAGAGAATGAATAAGGAAGCTAGTTATTTAAAAACATCTATCGGAACATTGAAAATCATAGTTAAAAATGATAAGTTAATATCAATTAATTATTGTAATAATATTATTAAACAACAGACTAATATGTCGTTTTCAGAAACTATGCAAGATGTTGTGAAACAATTAAAAGAATATTTTCAAAAAGATAGAAAAAACTTTAATATCCCTTTGAAATTTAGTGGAACCCAATTCCAAAGGGATATTTATAAGACTTTAATTGAAGTTGAATATGGTAATACTATTTCTTATAAAGAATTAGCTGAAAGAAGTGGTCATTCCAATGCTTATCAAGCTGTTGGTACAGCTTTAAAAAAGAATAAGATTGCGATTATAATTCCGTGTCACCGTGTTATAAAAAGTGATGGTACTTTAGGTAACTATAACGGAGGTAAATGGCGCAAAGAAAAGTTATTGAAATTAGAAGAATAGTCTTATTTATAAAATTTTATAAGTTCATTAAAAAATTTGTCTTTCTCAGGACCATAATTTATTACATGAGGAGAATTTTCTAAAATAGTAATTTTTTTATTTTTAGAACTAATATTATTATAAATTTTATGAGCTGACTTTAATGGTACTAGTTTATCTTTTTTAGAATGTACTATTTTAAGATCTGATTTTATATATTTTAATATTTTCCGAGTTTCTAACATTAGTTTATGAAGCTCTGCTAATTGCTTGGTATAATCTTTACAGCTGTAATTTTTTAAAAGATTAATAAGATTTGGATCCTCAATATCATCTTCAATTTGATAATTAGTTGAGATAACGGGCTTAATATATTTTAAAAGATGAGTGAATATTATATTCTTATTTTCAGAATATAAAGCAGGTGAAATCAAAAATAAACTTTTAATTTCAAAGTGTATTGAAGAAAGCATTGAAATTAAAGAACCCATAGATAATCCAATCAGATGTATATTTTCATATTCATTTTCATTATTAATAATGATGTCATATACTTTTCTCAACCAATCTTTTCTACCGGTTTTTCTAAAATCTTTTGAATTAGTTCCATGTCCTGGAAGTCGGGGAATTAATACTGTAAAGTTAAATCTATCATGAATAAGTTCTCCCATATTTTTCATTTCACGAGGACAACCAGTATATCCATGAACCAATATAACCAAATCTGATTTTGAACCTTGTAGTCTTACTTCTGTAGCTAAAGGATTTATTTCAGGGCTATGATTTAAAATATCAAACATTGCTAATCCTCCTAGTATATATATATAATTTGTTTACTATTAAAATAATTTCGTTAATATTATTAATAATCCTTTAAATAATAAAATAAATTTGGTGATTTATATGAATAAAATAGATATAACATTTAAAAAAGCAATTATTCCTGTTTTTTCAATGGTAATATTTTTAATAACTGCTGTTTTGATTTGGGATGCCCCGATCCATATTCCTTTAATTATGGAATTAACATTTACCTTGTTTCTTGCTCTTTACTGGGGTTTTAAATGGGATGAATTAGAAGAAATGATGTTTTCTAGTTTTGCTAAAATAGGTAATGTTTTGATTATAATTATGTTAATTGGGATGATTATTGGGATTTGGATTGAAAGCGGAACTGTACCAACCATGATATTTTATGGCCTTAAATTTTTAAGACCACAGTATTTCTATGTAATTAGTTTTATACTTTCGGCTGTTGTATCAATCTCAATAGGAACTGCTTTTGGTACGGTAAGTACTGTAGGTCTAGCTTTAATTAGTATAGCTCAAGGGATGGGAATATCTCTCGCTTTAGCAGCTGGTTCTATTATATCAGGTGCTTATGTAGGAGATAGGATGTCACCTTTATCTTCAATAGCTATTTTAACTGCTCATAGTGCTGATAGTGATTTACACGAAATGATTAAAGAAATGTTAAAAACATTCTGGATTCCATTTACACTTTCTGCAATTATATATTTCATAATAGGTTTAAGTTATAATGGTTATTCTTATGATGTATCACAGATTTCAACCTTACTGGATGGATTGGTAAATAATTACTTAATATCAATAGTAATGTTAATACCTCCATTATCAATAATTATATTAGCTGTAAAAAAGGTCCCTACAATATTGAATTTAATAATTAACTTAATTTTAAGTTCCATTATAGGAATTTTTATCAGTGGAATGACAATTAATAAAATAATTAGTTCAATGTATTCAGGGGCTGTAGGAAAAACATCGATTTCCTTATTAAATAAACTGCTAACTAGGGGTGGGTTATCGAGTATGCTTGAACTCATCTCATTAATAATTCTAGCAGTTGTATTAGGGGGGCTTTTAGAGAAATTAGGTATTTTAAATACAATATTAAGTAAAATAATAAAAGCGATTGAAAATCGTAGTCAGTTAATATCTGTTACGATGGCCTCCTCTTTTATAACAGCTCTTTTGAGTTGTAATCAACTTTTAGCAGTATTTTTACCAGGTAAAATGCTTGGTGATAAATATGATGAAATGAATGTACCAAGAAGTATTTTAGGTAGATCCTTAGGAGATTCGGGTTTAATTTTATCTCCACTTATTCCCTGGAATGTTAATGCTTTAATGATGATGGGGATTCTAAATGTTCATACCTTAGAATATTTTAAATTCACATTTTTTCCAATATTAGTTCCCATAACAGGTTTAATTTTGGCAAATTTTATAAAAGGAGGAAGAAAAGATGGATCAAAATTTAAAAAAGAAAGTAGATAGTTATAAGGATGATATCATAAACTCATTACAAGAGATAGTACAGGTTAAAAGTGTTGAAACCCAAGCACAGGAAGGTATGCCTTTCGGAGAAGGGGTTGATAGAAGTCTTAGAAGATTTTTAGAAATAGCCAATGATTTAGGTTTGAAAACTAAATATGTTGATGGTTATGCAGGTCATGTTGAAATAGGAGAAGGCGAAGAAACATTAGGTATATTATGTCACTTAGACGTTGTACCTGAAGGTACAGGTTGGACTTATCCTCCATATGAAGCAGAAATTCATGACAATAAAATGTATGGCAGAGGCACTATAGATGATAAAGGACCTGCAGTTGCTTCACTTTATGCTTTAAAAGCTATAGAAGATAGTGATATTAATTTAAATAAAAGAGTACGCTTAATTTTGGGTACTGATGAGGAAAGTGGATGGGAAGGGCTGGAATACTATTTTAAAAAAGAATTCAAACCAGAAATAGCTTTTAGTCCAGATGCTCAATATCCTGTTATACATGCTGAAAAAGGAATTTTAATATTTGATTTAAATTATGAATTTGAATCTTATGAAGAAAATTATTTGGATAAAAATAATTATAAATATGAAGTATTATTCCTTAAAGGTGGTAATGCTCCCAACATGGTTCCAGATAACTGTGAACTATTAATTAAAACAGATTATGGAAAAGCACTAGAAAAAAAGTTAGCTGATTTTAAAAATAAAACAGATTATGATATTAAGTTAAATAAAGAGGGTAAAAATAAGTATAAATTAATTTCTGGCGGAGTATCAGCCCACGGAAGTATGCCTGAAAAAGGTAAAAATGCTATTTCAAGATTAATGGCTTTTATAGCCGAATTAGATAAAGTTAATATCCAAGAATTTGTCGATTTTTATAATAATAATATAGGGTTAGATTATTATGGTGAAAGAATTGGATGTAATCTTGAAGATGAAGTTTCAGGTAATTTGATATTTAACGTAGGGCAAATTAATTTTACTGAAAATCTTATTAAAACCACTGTAAATATTAGATATCCAGTTACTAAAAATAAAAATGAAGTTTTAGAAGGTATAAAAAACGAAGTAGGTCAGTATGATGTTTATTTAGAAATGAAAAATCATCAAGAACCTCTTTATGTTCCCAAGGACGATTCTTTAGTGCAAAATTTAATGGAAGTATATAGAAAAGTTACTGGTGATAATGATAGTGAACCAATCGCTATCGGGGGCGGTACTTATGCAAGGGCTGTTCCTAAAGGAGTTGCTTTTGGTGCATTATTTCCAGGAGAGGAAGAATTAGCTCATCAGAAAGATGAATATATTGATATTGAAAACTTGCAAAAAAATGCTTTAATAATTGCTTCTGCAATTAAAGCTCTAGCAGCAGAGAAATAGGGGTGTTAAAATGAAAATTAGTATCAGTAATTTTCCTGATATTAAAGTAGGTAATTATACAGATAGTCAAGCTGGGACGGGTTGTTCCGTTGTATTATTTGACGAACCACTTGCTGGTTCAGTTAGTGTTATGGGGGGAGGACCTGGAAGTAGGGAACTAGCGCTTTTGAATCCTACCACTGGAATGGATCAAATTAACGCTGTATTATTAACAGGAGGTAGTGCTTTTGGATTATCTGCTGCTGATGGTGTAATGAAATTTCTGGAAGAAAAGAATATTGGTTTTGATACTGATATAGCTAAAATACCTATTGTTCCCTCTGCAGTTATTTATGATCTAAACCATAAAAACTCTAAGATAAGACCGGGCAGTAATGAAGGTTATTATGCCTGTGATACAGCAAATAATGAATTTATCATTGGTTCCAGGGGGGTTGGTACTGGTGCTACATGTGGTAAATTATTAGGAGTTGATAAAGCTTCAAAATCTGGTCTTGGTTTTTCCGAAATAACTTCAGGTGATATTAAGATTTCTACTTTAACTGTTTGTAATGCAGTAGGTAATATTTTTGATCCCAAGACAGGTGAAATTGTCGCTGGTATTAAAGGTAAAGATGGTTATATTTCTTATCAAGAAATAGTTGAAAAAGAATTTATGAATATGTTTGGAATGAATACTACTTTAGGTGCAGTAATTACCAATGTTCAACTTGATAAAGCTAAACTAAAAAAGATAGCTGAAATGGCACACGACGGTCTAGCAAGAACTGTTAATCCTGTACACACAATGTTTGATGGAGATATGATCTTTGTATTTTCCACAAATGAAGTTACGGCCGATATTAATAAAACAGGAGTATTAGCTGCTGATACAGTCTCTCAATCCATTCTAAACGGTATTGAAGCTGTGAAAGAAGATAGGAAAGGAGAATGATAAAATGAAGTATGAAAATAGTAATTCATTAATAGATTTTTTAAAAAACAGTTCTTCTCCCTTTCATGTAGTTGATAATACTGCAAAAATATTAGAAAATAATGGATTTAATCGTTTAAATATAAAAAACAAATGGGAGTTAAAAGAAAATAGCAAATATTATGTAACTAAAAACGATTCCGCTATTATAGCTTTTACAACTGGTAAAAAATCTGAACTTTCAGAAGGTTTGAAAATAGTTGGCGCTCACACGGATAGTCCTTCTATTAAAATAAAACCCAAACCTGAATTTGAAGATGAAGATTATTATTTAAAACTTAATACCGAAGTATATGGAGGGCCAATTTTAAATACATGGTTTGATAGACCTCTTACTTTAGCTGGTAGAGTTAGTGTATTAAAAGATGAAAATTTGGAAAATATTAATATTAATTTTAAAGATCCTTTAATGATTATTCCTAATCTGGCAATTCATTTAAACAGAGATATTAATAAAGGTCAAAAAATAGATAAACAAAAAGATTTAATACCAATTATGAAAACTTTAGATCAAAATGAGGATATTGAAAATTATTTAATGAACTTAATTGCTGAAAAGCTTGAAGTTAATAGTTCAGATATTTTGGATTTTGATCTGTATTTAAGAGATACTGAAGATCCTATTGTAATGGGAAGTGAAAAGGAATTTCTAAATGCTGGACAAATTGATGATTTAGGTATGGCTCATGCTGGAATAAGGGCATTAACAGAGAGTAATAATAATAGTTTTAAATTATTAGTGCTTTTCGATAATGAAGAGATTGGAAGCAATACTGATGTTGGAGCTGACTCTCCTTTGTTAAGTAATTTAATTGAAAGAATAGTATATTCTTTAGATGGAAATAGAGTAGATTTTCTACAAATAATAGAAAACACTTTTATGATTTCTGCTGATATGGCACATGCAGTCCATCCTAATTATTCCGAAAAACACGATCCAACTAACAAACCGGTGATTAATAACGGACCAGTTATTAAAATTAGTAGTAATCGAAGATATACTACTGATAGTTACTCAGGCGGATATATTAAAAAGTTGTGTGATGAAAACGATATTCCCTACCAAAATTTTGTAAATAACTCAAATGAAAGAGGCGGTTCAACAATAGGCCCCTTAAATTTAAGACATTTAGGAGTGAAATCGGTAGATATTGGTAATCCAGTCTTATCTATGCATTCAATAAGAGAACTATATGGATTAAAAGATCATGAATTAGTTATTGATTTATTAACTGCATTTTATAACGATTAAATGAAAGGG
Organism: uncultured Halanaerobiales bacterium; assembly: GCA_913055675.1. Taxonomy (GTDB): domain Bacteria; phylum Bacillota; class Halanaerobiia; order Halanaerobiales; family M55B127; genus M55B127. The sequence continues at coordinate 28,809 of CAJXKY010000002.1, read as the reverse complement.
TGGTAGAATTGAGTTACAATTTTGATAAAAATATTGATAGAACTAATACAAATTCTATAAAATGGGACATGACTGACCAATATTTTGATAAAGAGAAATGTTTACCCCTTTGGGTAGCCGATTCAGATTGGGAAACCGCTCCTGAAATTAAAGAGGCGATAAATAAAAGAGCTGATCATGGAGTATTTGGTTATACTTACACCTCAGAAGAATTAACTCAAACTGTTATTGACTGGGTTAAAAGTCAATATGACTGGGAAATAAAAAAAGATTGGGTAGTTTATGCAAATGGTGTTGTACCATCAATTAATATTTCTATTAGAGCTTTAAGTATCCCAGGAGATGGTGTTATAATTCAAACTCCAGTATATTTTCCATTCATATCTACCGTTAAAAATACTGGACGACAACTCGTAAATAATCAGTTAATTAATGACGATAATTATTATAAAATAGACTTTGAAGATTTAAATTATAGTTTATCACCTGAAAATGAAGAAAGCTGTAAAAGAGGAGAATTATTATTACTATGTAATCCTCATAATCCTGTAGGACGGGTTTGGAATGAGGATGAACTTGAAAAAATTAATAAAACAGTTATTGAAAATGATCTTATTCTTATTTCAGATGAAATTCATTCGGATTTTGTTTTTGGTGATAACAAACATATTCCTGCTGCGAGTCTTTCAAAAGAAATTGAACAAAGAAGTATTACTTTAATGGCTCCTAGTAAAACTTTTAATATAGCAGGACTTCATACTTCTTTTGCAATAATTCCTAATAAAAAGATCAGGAGAAAATTTAAAAATGTAAAAGATCATTTAGTAGGAGCAGGAAGTATTTTTGGACTAACTGCAATGAAAGCCGCTTATAACAAAGGTGAGCCTTGGCTAAAGGCACAGCTTGAATATATTAAAGATAATATTGACTATACTGCAGAATTTCTAGATAAAAATCTACCACAAGTTAAATATTCTAAACCAGAAGGTACTTATTTATTCTGGTTAGACTTTAGGGAAGTTGAATCTTGTTCAGAAGATATTAATAATAAATTAGTTAAAGAATTTAGTGTTGCTCTTGAACCAGGTAACTGGTTCGGAGAAGGGGGAGCTGGGTTTTTAAGAATGAATCTTGCTACTCCTAGAAGTAACCTTAAAAACGCATTAGAAGGAATCAAAAAATATATCGAAAAATATTATAAATAAGTGGAGTGAAATAATGAGTGAAGTTATAGTAATAGGTGGCGGACCTGCCGGCATGATGGCTGCAGGAACTGCTGCTAGTAGAGGTAAAGAAGTTGTTTTATTCGAGAAAAATAATAAGCTTGGCAAAAAATTATATATCACAGGAAAAGGAAGATGTAATTTCACAAATAAATCAGATGTAAATACTTTATTAGAGAATGTAGTTAACCATAAAAACTTTTTATATAGTGCATTTTACACAATGGATAGTGAAAGGTTAATACAATTTTTTGAAGATTTAGGTTTGAAAACAAAGGTTGAAAGAGGTAATAGAGTTTTTCCCGCCTCTGATAAAGCAAGTGATGTCAATAAAACTTTAAAAAAATATTTAAATAAAAATAATGTTGAAGTAGTTTATAAAAAAATAAAAAATATTGAAACTGAAAATAACAAAGTCAAAGCTGTGATTACAGAAAAAGATGAAGTATATTACTGTAAATCTTTAATTTTAGCAACAGGTGGATATACTTATCAGGCGACTGGGTCAACCGGTGAAGGTTATAAGATGGCAAAAGAACTCGGTCATACTGTAAATGATTTATATCCTTCTTTAGTTCCGCTAGATCTTTACGAAAGATATGAAACAGAAAAATTAGAAGGTTTAAGTCTTAAGTTTGTTAAAATTAAAATTAAAAACCCTAATAATGAAGTTATTTATCAAGACTTTGGAGATATGGTATTTACAGAAAAAGGTGTCTCAGGTCCAATAATTTTATCTGCAAGTTCTAATTTAAAAGATGTTAAAGATAAAAATTATATATTATCTATTGATTTAAAGCCTGCTTTGAATTATGATCAATTAGATAAAAGGATTCAAAGAGATTTTGAAAAATATGCCAATAAAGATTTCAAAAATTCCTTAAATGATCTTTTACCTTCGAAGTTAATTCCAACTTTCTTGAATCGAACAAAAATTGATTTAAGAAAAAAAGTAAATCAGATAACTTCTGATGAAAGAGAAAAAATTATTAGTCTTTTAAAGGAATTTAATTTTACAATAAAGGATTATAGTTCAATTGATGAAGGAATTGTTACTGCAGGTGGAGTAGAGGTTGATGAAATTAATCCAACTACAATGGAATCAAAAGTTGTGGAAGGATTATATTTATCCGGTGAAGTAATAGATGTTGATGCCTATACAGGTGGTTTTAATTTACAAATTGCTTTTTCTACTGGTTATCTTGCAGGATTAAACGTATAAAAAAAGTAAATAAGCAAAAAGAAAAGGTTTCCCGTTTGGGAAACCTTTTTAATACTATACTATTTAAATTTGTAATTAGGTAATTATGTTACTGGATTCTTGTTCTTGAGCTTCTTGTTCGCCTTCTTCACCAGTAATATAACCATTAATAATTTTATTTACAGAATTCATAACTTCATTGAATTTCTTTTGACTTTCAATATAAGATTTAATTGCTGGATTTTGTTCCATTTTCATCTGAATACTCTGAAGTTCTTTCTGTTGCTTTTCGCTAACTTCTTGACCATTTGCGCGAGCCATTTGAAGTTGCTTATTTGTGTTTTCATATTCTTCTAATAAAGAAGTAGCTTCTTCATCATCATATAAAGCACTTTCTTTTTTCTTAAGTTCTTTATATTCTTCTGCTTCAACAAGTTCTTGACCTAATTCTTTCGCTTTTTCAATAACTGACATTATTTAATTCACCTCATTTTTATAGTAATCAACACTTATTAATCTTAACATCACTTACCCGATATGTCAAATTTAAGAGTAGATCAAAATCTGTTTTCTAATTCAATAAAAATAATTTTACTAATTATTTTGTTCATTATTTTCAATGATTTTTAAATACTTCTTATCTAGTAGCTATATCGAATTTAATATTATGAATAATATATAGCTAGAATTAACTATATTTATTATGATTTGATATAAATAGTATTAAGTAATAAAATATAATTAGTAGAGACGTGATTAAAAAATAATAATTGAAAGGGGGTTCTAACTATGTCTTTATTCGGGAGTAGTTATGATGATGAGAAGTTAAAAAATGAAGCCTTAAATGCTATAGATGAAAACCCCACTATTAGAGGACTACCAAATATAAATATAATATCTGAAAAAGGAAATATAAGTATATTCGGTTCTGTAAAAAATGATAAACAGAAAAAAGAAGTTCAGCAGGCCATTAAGAAAAAGTATCATGACAATAATATAGATTATGAATCTATTGAGATTGAATTAAAAAGTGAATAGAAATTGATAAGGGCAGTTTAAAAGCTGCCCTTTATTATTTGTTATTATATTTTTTAATTTATTCTACAGTATCTTTAAAAACTGAATTCAACTCTCCACCTAAAATCAAAATTATACTAGAAAAATATAACCAGAGCATCAAAATGATTATTGTTGAAAGAGATCCGTAAACAACTGAAAAGTTTGCAATATAATTTACAAAAATAGAGAATAAGTAGGATAAAATAGTCCAACCGAGTACTGTAAAGATTGTTCCTGGTAAAACTTTTTTAAAAGACTGTTTTTTATTAGGTAAAAACATATAAAGAGTTGTGATAATCAAGATAATACTTATTGGGAGCGCGTATATTTTGAATATATTTATTAGATTAAAGATATTTTGGTTAATTGTTAAATATTCATCGATATACAGCATGAACTCTCTGCCAATATTAGGAAGAGTTAATAAGAAAACTATTCCTATAATAACTAAAATAGTATAGAAGATATCAATTAATTTAACAAACAGGTAATTTCTAGTTTCTTTAACTTCATATGCCATATTAAGTGAAAGCATTAAAGCCCTTATACCTCGAGAAGATGCCCAAAGAGTACCTATTATTGATAAAGACAATATGCTATAATCTCTTAAAATAATATTTTGGCGAATATATTCTAAAACTAATTCATGGACTTCAGAGGGAAAAAATAGCTGTATTGCACTTATAATCAAATTAGTATCAAGGGATAACTGTCCTAGTATAGCAAATAGAATTATTAGAAAGGGGAATAAAGATAAGGTTAAAAAGAAAGCCATCAGAGCTGCATATGCGGAAATATCATGGCGATTATATCTTTTTATTAGTCTTTTAAATATCAGAGCATATTTATTGTTTTTCTTAGGATCTCCTGCCATAAAACCACCTAACTTTATATATATTTAAATATAATCTAAATTTTAGTTAGAGTATCTAGAGCATATTCAATATCTTCTTCAGTTGTATGCCAACCTATTGAAAATCTCAAAGTACCCTGAGGAAAAGTCCCTATAGTTTTATGTGCTAATGGAGCACAATGTAATCCAGATCTTACCATTATTCCATATTCTTCGGCTAATTTAAATCCTAAATCACCGAGATCATAACCTTGAACTGTTAAAGGAACTGTAGGTACTTTATTTTCTATATCTAAAGAACCTAAAACATTAATCTTATTAATATCGCTAATTCCATTTAAAAAGTTTTCTAATAGTTTAATTTCATGGTTGTGAATTGCTTTTATCCCAACACTATTGATATATTCAATCCCGGCTTTTAGACCAATAACTCCAGGGGTATTTAAAGTTCCACTTTCAAATTTATCAGGTAAAAAATCAGGTTGTTTTACACTTTCGGATAGACTACCAGAACCACCAGTAATTAATGATTCCATTTTTTCAGCCATTTCATCACTTAAAATCATGCCCCCGATTCCTTGGGGTCCTAATAAACTTTTATGACCTGTAAAACCAAGAAAATCTAAATTTAATTCTGTAAAATCAATATCTAATATTCCTGCTGTTTGAGCAGTATCAATAGCATAAAAAAGACCATGTTTTTCTGCAATTTTGCCTATTTCTTGAATAGGTAAAATTGTACCAGTTACATTTGAAGCATGGTTTATAAGAATTAATTTTGTGTTTTCTTTAATTTCTTTTTCTATTAATTCATGATTAAGAATTCCCTTTTTATCAGCCTCTACATAGCTAACTTCTATTATGTTATTTTCTTCTAATTGATTCAGAGGTCTAAGCACAGCATTGTGTTCTAAAGAAGTAGTAATTACATGATCATTTTTTGTTAATATACCTTTAATTAAGTAATTTAATGATTCAGTGACATTTTTAGTAAAAATGACATTTTCAGGTTCACCAGCATTAAAAAATTCAGTTAATATAAACCTTGCTTTCATAATTTCACGTCCAGCCTCCATCGCACACTGGTAACCACCACGACCAGGACTACAATTTATATTTTTCATAAATTCAGTCATTTCTTCGATGACAGACTTGGGTTTGTATCTTGTTGTAGCAGCATTATCTAAATAAACTTCTTTCATAATATAATCCTCCTAATTGATTAGAAATCTCTTTCTTTTAAATATGCCTTTGTCTTTCCCTCAAAATTATTAATTACCTGTTCGATATGATCCATAGTTTTGTTTATAGCTACTTCTACAGTATATGATAATCTGTTATTTACAATTAAGGAAAGCATACCATGATAATATAACATATTTACTTCATCAATCTTTTTAGATTCTTCTAAAGTGAAATTCCCATTTTCAACACATTCTTTCAAAGGTTGAGTAATATTACTTTGATCATTGACATTATCAGTTAAAAGAGGTAAATACATTGATGAGGTATATTTGAAGTCTTCAGGAAAAAGTTTGAAGTACTTATTTATTAATATAGTAGGTTTTTCTTCAATGTTTTCGCCGAATATAGAATAATAAATTTTAGGATTTTTAAATGAATACTTACAAAATGTTTCCCATAATTCAATGTAATTATCTAGAGGGTCTTTGGAATTATCAATAATTTTTTCGATCTCTTTAAAATAATCCTTCATAAAGTTTATAGAAGCAAAGAAGATAAGCTGTCGGCTATTATCGAAATAGTTATAAATAGTTGCAGGATTATAGCCGGAGATTTCGGCAACTTTCCTTACTGTAATATTTTCTATACCATCCTTTTCCATTAATTTAATTGTGGAATTTACAAACACTTTAATAATTCTTTTTACTTTTACATCATCTTTATCAAAATCTATCATAAATATACACACTTCCTTTGTTTTCACTGGATATTTAATTACTATGAGTAATTTAGCTTATACCTAACAATGTAATAATATAATAAAAAAGTTTACATTTCAAGATTATTTAACTTTGTGATAGAAATAACTTTTATAACTTTGCAGGAATAATTTGACCTACAAAGAATTAAAAAAACGTGGTTAATAAATAAACATGTTTAAAATATAAATATAATTACGTATATTTATCCATTATCGTAAAAATGTCAGTTTTTATTAAACTGGAGAATTCATTAAGAAAGAGTGATTATATGATTCAATTTGAAGAAGATGACATAAAAAAGAAAAGAATTTTAAAAGCCTTTATTAATACAGTAAGGAATTTGATAAGAGATGAAGGCATTGAAAATGTTACAATTAGAAAAGTAGCAAACAAGGCTGGTTACAATAGTGCTACAATTTATAATTATTTTGATAATTTAAACCAATTAATATTTTTTGGAGCTATTAGTTTTTTAGATGATTATGTAAAGGCAATTCCATTTTACTTAAACAAAAGTGAAGATGAACTTGATCAGTTTTTATTGATCTGGAAATGTTTTGTTAAAAATTCATTTGATAATCCGCAAATATTTTATGCGATATTCACAGAGAATATAGGTGACAGTTCAGAAAATCTCTTTAAAAAATATTATGAACTTTTTCCTGAAGAATTAGATAATATACCAAAAAAGTATATCCCAATGCTTTTAGAGTCTGAACTTTCCAAAAGATGTTCAATACATATTAAACCTTGTATTAAAGCTGGATATTTTACAACTGAGAAGGCTGAGGAAGTTGATGAACGAATAAGGTTAGTTTATCATGGGATGTTATCCTTAATGATTAATAATAGGCTTAATTATTCCAAAGAAGAGGCTACAGAAGTTTTTATGAAATATATTAGATCTATAACAAAAAGCCAGGCTTTAAACGCTCGCTAGTAAATTTTTTAAAAATATAAATTTTTTGAATATTAAAATATTTCAAAAATATGTTAGTAGGAGGTGATTTAAAAATATACATTGAATACCGAAAAGGGGTGAACACTTTCATTTAATACTTTCTAATATTGATTTTTAAGTAGAATGATAATTGAGTAGTAGGTCAAATTATAAGGAGTGATAATAAGTGAATAAATCCTGGTCAGAAAACAAGACTTTTTGGATTGCTTTTATCTTGACCATCTTATTTGTCCTCTGGGGAGTATTTGGAATCACAAGTCTAAGAGCAGCAGCAGATATATCATTTAAATTTGTAACTGAAACTCTTGGTTGGTCATTTATGTTAGGTGCAACTATATTCGTTTTAGTTGCTATGTATATAATGTTAAGTAAAGTAGGAGATGTAAAATTAGGTAGACCAGATGAAGAACCAAAATATACGCGTTTTGAATGGTTCTCAATGTTATTTAGTGCTGGGATGGGAATTGGACTCGTTTTTTGGAGTGTTTCTGAACCAATTTGGCATTATATCTGGCCTTCAACCGGTGCTGCTGCAAATGCTGCAGCAGAAACACCAGAAGCAGCCATTAATGCAATGAGATTAGCCTTTTTCCACTGGGGAATACATCCTTGGTCAATCTACATTATAGTTGGTGGTTCTTTGGCATATTTCTCATATCATAAAGGACTTCCAATGTTACTTAGTGCTACCTTGGAACCTATTATTGGTGAAGAAAATCTAGACACAGGGTGGGGTAGATTAGTTAATATAATTGGTGTTTATGCTACATTATTTGGCTTAGCAACTTCTTTAGGATTAGGTGCAATGTCAATTGTAGCCGGACTTGCCCAATTAAATTGGATAGCTTCAGCTTCAACAGGAGCACAAATAGTTGTCGTCATTGTGGTTACAACCGCAGCAGTAATATCAACTATTACCGGTATTGATAAAGGAATTAGATATTTAAGTAAGATAAATGTTTGGATCATGTCTGCACTAATGGTTTTCGTTGTTTTAGTAGGACCAACACTTTTTATCTTAAATATATTTACAAATTCAATGGGTCAGTACTTACAGCATATTGTAGAAATGTCCTTTATGTCAGATGCGATCATGGATAATTCATGGCTGCCAGCCTGGACGATATTCTACTGGGCATGGTGGATTGCATGGGCTCCATTTGTTGGAACCTTTATTGCTCGTGTCTCTAGAGGTAGAACTATTAGAGAATTTGTTATAGGTGCACTTTTTGTACCAGTTCTAGTTAGTTTAGTCTGGTTTGCAGTATTTGGAGGAACTGGGCTACATATTGCTCTAGGTGAAAATGGAGCAGGTTTAATTGAAGCGGTGCAAGAAAGTGAGGCTTCAGGATTTTATGCAGCCTTATCAACGCTGCCGCTTTCTAAATTCTTGATTTTCTTAGGTACTCTATCAGTTACATTATTCTTTGTCACCTCATCTGACTCAGCTACTTATGTTAATGGTATGTTGACCTCAGGTGGAGATCCAAATCCACCTCGTCCTTTAAGAGTATTCTGGGGAATAAGTGAAGGTGCTATTGCAGCTATATTAATTTTCACAGGTGGATTATCTGCTTTACAAACTGCTTCTGTAGTTAGTGGATTTCCGTTCATGATCATCATGTTCTTTATGGTCTATGCACTACTAAAAGATCTACACTTAGAAAGAAAGAAAAAAGAAAAAGGTGTAGGGAAGTATGAAGAAGTAAAAGATGAACCAGCAGTTTAAATTAATTAAAATGGGGTTAAAAGCTGGAATATTATAACTATTCCAGCTCTCCCCTATATATTTTTCAGTAAAACTAATCATGATTAATTATACAATTTTGAGAAATATTTTCATTAAGAAAACAAGAGGAGGGTATTATATTGGCAGATTTTGAAAAGATGGGTCAAGCTGTTATTCAAGGAAACCAGGATCAAGTTATCGAATTAACACAAACTGCAGTAGATGAAGGAGTCGAACCTAACAAAATTATAGAAAATGGATTAATTAATGGAATGAATGTAGTAGGTAAAAGATTTAAAGCAGGTGATATGTTTGTACCTGAGGTTTTAATGTCAGCTAAATCAATGAAAGGTGGAATGAACATAGTTAAACCACTTTTATTGGAAGGAGAAATGCCTTCAGAAGGTACTGTATTATTAGGAACAGTTTCAGGTGACCTACATGATATTGGTAAAAACCTAGTTGGTATGATGATGGAAAGTGGTGGATTAGAAATCGTTAATTTAGGTACTGATATTTCACCAAGTGAATTTGCTGAAAAAGTAAAAGAACATAAACCTGATGTATTAGGGATGAGCGCTCTTTTAACCACTACAATGCTTTCAATGAGAGATACAATTGAGATATTAGAAGAAGAGGGTTTAAGAAATTCTGTCAAAATTATGGTTGGCGGAGCACCAGTAACAAAAGAATTTTCAGATGAAATTGGTGCAGACGGTTGGGCTCCTGATGCAGCTTCAGCTAAAGATTTAGCCTTTGATCTAATTAATAAACAGTAAAGAGAGGACGGTGAAAAGATGAGTAGGTACGTACGTTCAAGATATAATATTAATAAATCAGTTACTTTTCAATCACTAACTGAAGATGAGAGAGAAGAGATTTTTTATGCAGCATTAGAAGTTTTAGAAAGAACAGGAGTAAAAATATTTGATGATGAATCAAGAAAATACTTAGAAGAAGCGGGTTGTTGGATTGAAGATAAAGTTGTTAAAATACCAATTGGTTTAAGTGAATGGGCCGTAGATAGTGCCCCCTCAAAAATATTACTTTATGATAGAGATGGTAACCGAAAATTAGATATCCAAGATAATAAAACATATTATGGACCAGGTCCCACTAATACTTATCATAAAGATCCAGAAAGTGGAGAAAGAAGAAGACCAGTTTTAGAAGATACCCAAAGGGTGGGTAAAGTTGTAGATGCTTTACCTAATATAGATTTTGCAATGGACTTAGGAACTCCAACTGGAGTCACAGATAATATAGCAGATGTATATGCCTTTAAAGCCCTTGTAGAAAACACAACCAAACCAATAGTTCATTGGGGCTTTGATATTGAGCAATATCAAGATATAATAGATATTGCATCAGCAGTAAGGGGAAGTTTGGAAGAACTTCAGAAAAAACCCTTTATGTTTTTGTATTCAGAGCCAACATCTCCCTTACTACATTCCAGGGAAGCTATAGCTAAGGTAGTATTTGCTGCTAAAAACAAGATTCCAATAGTTTATACTCCCTGTGTTATGTCAGGAGCTACAACTCCTGCAACAATGGCAGGAACAATAGTTCAAGGAATTTCAGAAAGTATAGCAGGAATAGTAGTTTCACAATTAGTAAGAAAAGGAACTCCAATTATTATGGGTGGAGTCTATGGAATAATGGACATGAAAACAACTGTATATAGTTATGGAAGTCCTGAATTTAACTTACTACAAGCTGGTATAGCTGAAGTTGCTCATTATATGGGGGTTCCAGTCTTTGGAACCGGTGGTTGTACAGACTCACATACTCTTGACGGTCAAGCAGCTGCGGAATCAGCAATGAGCATCCTTACAGCTGCCCAAGCAGGTGCAAATATGGTACATGATGTAGGTTATACAGGTTCAGGCCAAACCGGATCTCTTGACCAGTTAGTAATGGGTGATGAAATTATAGGAATGGTCAAAAGAATAATGAGAGGAATACCTGTAGATGATGAACATCTAGCAATTGATGTTATTGATGAAGTAGGTCCAGGGGGACATTTCCTTGGAGAAGACCATACGGTTAAACACTTTAGAGATGAAACATGGTTCCCTACCCTAATGAATAGAATGAGACATGATGGGTGGAAGACTAAAACAAATAAAAGTTCAATGGGCGAACGTATAAAAGAAAAAGTCCATAATATTATTGAAGAACATGAAGTTAAAGAACTTCCCGCTGATGTTAAAGAAAAAATTGATCAAATAATTCAAAAAGCTGAAAAAAGAGAACAAAATAGAAATACTGAAAAAGCCAAAAAATAAAAATGCTTAAGGAGGAATTAAAAAATGGCTGATTTTGAAAAAATGAGTCAAGCTGTTATAGAAGGTAATCAAGATCAAGTTATTGAATTAACACAAGCTGCGGTAGATGAAGGAATAGAACCAAACACAATTATAGAAAAAGGATTAATTAATGGAATGAACGTAGTAGGGAAAAGATTTAAAGCTGGTGATATGTTTGTACCAGAAGTTCTAATGTCCGCCAAGTCAATGAAAGGTGGAATGAACATAGTTAAACCACTTTTACTGGAAGGCGAAATGCCTTCAGAGGGTAAAGTACTTTTAGGTACTGTTTCTGGGGATCTACATGATATAGGTAAAAACCTAGTTGGTATGATGATGGAAAGTGGAGGTTTAGAAATAGTTAATTTAGGTACCGATATCTCGCCTAGTGAATTCGCTGAAAAAGTAAAAGAACATAAACCTGATGTTTTAGGGATGAGTGCCCTTTTAACCACTACAATGCTTTCAATGAGAGATACAATTGAAATATTAGAAGAAGAAGGTTTAAGAGATTCAGTTAAAATTATGGTTGGTGGAGCACCTGTAACAAAAGAATTTGCAGATGAAATCGGTGCAGACGGTTGGGCTCCTGATGCAGCTTCAGCTAAAGATTTAGCCTTTGATTTAATTAACAAATAGTAAAGTAGAGAGGATGGTGAAAAATAGATGAAGAGTAATTATAGGGCTAAGGGAACTCAAAATTTAGAAGTACTTTCACATGATCAGATAAAGAGAATACTCGGAGCAGCCAAAGAAGTGTTGGAAAGAACCGGGGTTGTATATTATGAAGATGAAGCGATTGAAACCATGAAAAAAGCTGGCTGTTTTGTAGATGGAAACCGAGTTAGAATTCCAGCCAGTTTAGTAGAAAAAGCACTTAGAACAGTTCCTTCAAAAGTAACATTATCTAATAGTAGAACGGGTAAGAGAGCAATGGAACTAACTGGTAATAATGCATATTTCGGTACAGGTTCAGATACACCCTTTTTTATAGACCCATATACCCAGGATAGAATACCTGCCAGCAAAAAAACAGTATCAATGGCTACTAAAACCATAGATGCTTTAGAAAATATGGACTTTGTAATGTCTTTAGGTATTGTACAGGATGTACCACAACTGGTATATGATAGACATCAATTCCAGGCAATGGTAAACAATACTTCAAAACCAATTGTAATAACAGCTAATGATGTAGAAGGTTATGCTGATATTATAAAGATGTGTGAAATCGTTGCCGGTGGAGAAGAAGAATTAAAAAGACACCCCTTTATGACACTTTATGCTGAACCTATTTCCCCTTTACAACATGCTGAAGATGCAGCACAAAAATTAATGTTAGCTGGTAAAAAACAACTTCCTGTAGTCTATACTCCTTGTATCATGGCAGGTGGAACAGTACCAGCTACTCTAGCAGGTGCAATGACAAACGGTTTAGCGGAAAGTTTAAGTGGTTTAGTATTAAATCAACAAACTAATGAAGGTAGTCCCTTTATTATGGGTGGAGTCTTTACAATCATGGATATGAATACAACAATATTCTCTTATGGAGCTCCTGAATTTGATTTGATGATGGCAGCTTTAGCTGACATTTCTAACTATTTAGATATTCCAATGTTTGGTACTGCTGGATGTACAGATTCTAAAATAGTTGATGAACAAGCCTGTATAGAAGATGCAATCTCTATTTTAATGACAGCTCAAGCAGGAGCAAACTTAAACCATGATGTTGGATATATTGAACATGGAAATGCTGCTTCACTAGAAAATCTTGTCATTAATAATGATCTAATTGGTTATGCTCGTAGAATAGTGCAAGGCATTGAAGTTAATGATGAAACTCTAGCTGTTGATTTAATCGATAAGGTTGGACCAGGGGGGCATTTCCTCGGTGAAGAACATACTATGAAATACTTCAAAAAAGAAACCTATTATCCTGATTTATTCAAAAGACAATTTTATGAAAATTGGGAACAAGAGGGTAAAAAAACGCTCTTTGATAGGGCAAACGAAAAGGTTAAAAATATCTTAGAAAATTATAAACCAGAACCATTACCAGAAGATATCCAGCAAAAGTTACAAGATGTAGTAGATGAGGCAGAAAGTAAGTTAGATTAAGTATTCAAATAATTAAGGGGGCATTGTAATGGCTAACCTGGCCTTAGGCATAGATACCGGAGGTACTTATACTGATGGAGTAATATTTGATATCGAAAGTAGAAAAATATGTAGTAAAACTAAAGTATTAACTACTCGCCATGATTTAAGTATTGCAATTGAAAATTGCCTGACTAGCCTACTAAAGAAAGTAGAAAAAAATATTAATAAAGAAGATATAAAAATGGTATCTCTTTCTACAACTTTAGCCACAAATTCAATAGTTGAAGGTCAAGGGGCTGAAGTAGGATTAGTTACGATTGGTAAAGAAATTAAAGAAAAAATACCAACCCCTCATTATTTCAATATTGAGGGGGGCTGTAATATAAAAGGAAAAATTCAATGTGAGATCGATTTAAAACAAGCAAGGATCGAAATTGAAAGAATGAAAAATAAAGTAGATGCCTTTGCTGTTTCGGGGTACTTAAGTATAAGAAACCCAACCCAGGAAAATGAATTAAAAACCCTTATTAAAGAACTTACTGGTTATCCTGTAGTTTGCGCCCATCAGTTAAGTTCTGAATTGGGTTTTAAAGAAAGATCAGTAACAGCAGTTTTTAACGCCAGATTAATGCCCTTAATAACCGATTTAATTAAAGCAGTTAAAAAGAATTTGCAGAAAAGAAATATTGAAGCACCACTGATGGTAGTAAGAGGAGATGGAAGTTTAATTAATGAAAAAGTTGCAAGAGAAAAACCGGTTGAAACTTCCCTTTCGGGTCCAGCAGCAAGTATAATCGGTGCTAAGACTTTAACTGATATTAAAAACGGAATTGTAGTAGATATGGGGGGAACTACTACTGATATTGCTATTTTATATGATGGTAAGCCCCGTCTTACAAAAAAGGGGGCTAAAGTAGGAGGTTGGCTGACAAGGGTTAAAGCTGCTGATATTACAACTATTGGTATTGGAGGAGATAGTTTTATTCAAATTTCTAAAGATAAAATTATTTCAATAGGCCCTCAAAAGGTCTTTCCTTTAAGCTGGATAGTTAAAAAGCATTCCCATCTTTATCAAGAGTTAAGTGAAATTAAAGATAGTAACTATTATCCTCTGTCCAGTCAGCCAACTACCGTTTTAACTTATGTTAAAGATCCTGAAAACTTTGAACTCTCTGATACTGAAAAAGCAATTTTAAAAATAATTAAGGATAAACCACATACATTGCACTATATCTCAAAAAAACTTAACAAATCACCAGATATATTACCGTGGGATCATCTTGTTAAGGTTGGTTCAGTCCATAGAGCAGGACTTACTCCTACTGATTTATTACACATTAGTGGAAACTATAAACAGTGGGATGTTGATGCCGCAAATATTGGAATAAATATTATGGCCAATCGTTATGACAAAAATCAACAAACATTTATAAACCACGTTTACCAAGAAATATATTATAAAATAGGTTCAGTTATTACAGAGGTCTTAGTTTCAGAAGAAGGTCATGAATTATCACTTACAAGTAGTGATAGTAAATATTTTCTTAAAAAAATGATGAACTCTAAAAACAAGGAACAAAAAATAGAATTTCATTTAAAATGTAATCTATCCTTAATCGCTGTAGGAGCACCAGTTGAAGCATATTTTCCCCAGATTGCAGAAAAAATGAACACTAAATTAATATTACCCGATTACGCTGAAGTAGCAAATGCAGTGGGGACTGTAGGAGGAAAAGTAATAGAAAAAGTAATTATTCTCATTAAACCTGGAGAAGGGGGAGGATTTTCAGTCCATACTCCTCAAGAACGAAAATTTTTCAAAGATTTTAAAAAGGCTCAGTCTTTTGCAAAAAAAATTGGTGAAAAACTTGCATATCAAAAAGCCGATTCCGCGGGAGCTAGTAATATTGAGATTAATATAGCTAAAGATGATAAATATAGTGAATATCTCGGACAGAATGAAAATACTAAAGATGAAGAAAAATTATTTATAGAAAGTAGAATAGAGATTACAGCGGTTGGAAAGCCGTGGTAAAATAAAAATATCAAATAATAATTGGGAGGTGTAAGATTACCGATTAAAAATTTCGGTAATCATAAATTATGATTGTTATTGGAGAATTAATTAATTCAACTCGTGATGTTATTAAAGAAAAAATAGAAGAAAGAGACAAAGAATATATTCAAGATATTGCTAAACAACAGGTAGAAGCAGGTGCTTCCTATGTAGATGTCAATTCAGGTGCCTTTGTTTGGGATGAAATAGAACATCTTATTTGGCTTGTTCAAACCGTTCAAGAAGTTACAGATGTACCTTTATCACTTGATAGTCCAAATGAAAAAGCAATCGAGAAAGCAGCTGAAATTCATGATGGGATTCCGATGATTAATTCAATCACTGCTGAAAAAGAAAGATATGATAAGATTCTTCCTTTAATAAAAGAGTATGATGCAAAGGTAGTAGCTTTATGTCTTAGTGATGAAGGGATGCCGGAAACAGCAGATCAAAGGTTAAAAATTGCAGATAAACTTTGTACTGATTTAGACAATGATGGAGTACCTTTAGAAAATGTATTTATTGATCCTATAATCAAACCAATAAGTGTAGATGGTAAATTTGGTATTCAGGTTTTAGATACTATTACAGGAATTACAGACTGGAATACAGATGTACATATCACCTGTGGTCTTAGTAATGTTTCATTTGGATTACCAAATCGCTGTCTATTAAATCAGGCATTTTTAATGATGGCAATGGATAGAGGACTAGACTCAGCTATTATAGACCCACTTGATGAACATATGATGAAACTAGTTAAATCAGCAGAAGTACTATTGAATAGAGATCCTTATGGACAAAGATATATAAAAGCCTGTCGTTCGGGTGAAATGGATTAATTTAAAGGAGAGAATATATGATGAAAAAGATAGCTATAATCGGAGGTGGAATCGCAGGAGCACAGGCTGCAGTTGAACTAGCAAGGAAAAACAATCAGGTCATAATTATAGAAAAGTCAGATCAAATCGGTGGTAATATTAAAGATTATGGTTGTAAAGCAGTTGATATCTGTTTAAAAGATAATCTTTGTTTAGTAGATGAAATTTTCAACGAGGTTGAAGAACTTGAGAATATAGAAAAACTTTATCAGACCAGAGTTAATGATTTTGAGGGTAAGCCTGGTAGCTATAGACTTGGAATTGAGAGGGAAGGGGAATTCAGTTCAATCAATGATCTGGATTATATAGTTATAGCTACTGGTTATACCCAATGGTCAGATCTCGAAACCGGGACCCCAGAAGTTGATCAAGATGAAAGAATTATTTGGGCCAGCGAGTTAGAAGAATTCTTTAAAAGCAGAAAAGACCACCTTGCCCAACCTAATAAAATTAATCTCGGTTTTGAACCTGATTCTGCTGTCTTTATTCTATGTAACGGGTCAAGGAGTATTCAAGAAAAAGCAAAATATTGTTCCAGAATCTGTTGTGGGTATTCTTACCGGATGGCCAGAGTTTTAAAACACTTTTTTCCTGATATAGATATCACAATATTTTTCATGGATCTTCAAGAAGGTGGCTATCTACAGGAACTAAGTTATCAAAAATTAGAAGATAATGACATAGGCTATATCAACTGTAAGCCGATTAAAGTAAGTAGTAATGAAGAACATGTAAATATCTTTTTTGAAGATCAAAACAAGGGAAAAAAAGATAATTTGAAAACAGACTTACTTGTACTTTCAGAAGGTATACATGCTAAGGAAATAAATGAAAAATGGTCTCAATTATTCAACCTTCAATTAGATGAATATGGATTTCTTTATCCAATTGAAGATGAAAAAAGGACTCAAGTTTATTTAGCAGGTACTATAAAGGGACCAAAAGATATCGCTGGAACTTTAAGTGACAGTAAAAACGTAGCTTACAAAATAATTAATGAAATTCAGACAGGGGGATAAATAGATGTATGATGTAATGTTTATCGGTGAAAAAATAAAATCACCTGAACTTAAGTCCCTGTGCGTTAGCCCGGATTCCCTAGTAGAATGTAAGGGAGAGATTGGTAATTTTCAAATTGAATATGACAAAAATGATAATATCCATAATGCAACAGTTAAAAATATAGTAATTAATTTAGAAGCCATTAGAGAAAACCCACTATCAGAGACTATAAATCTAAATAACTACTTAGCTAAAATTGATGAAAATGAAGATATTATATTTATACAAGACTATCAAAAAATTTCTCCGGCAATAATAAATAGAGAAACCTTAAATGCTGCGATAAGGGCAAAAAAAGAATATAAAAATAAAGAAATATATTTTCTCTATCGTTCAATGCGTTTCATCGAAGATAATGACAACCTATTTGATAAAGCAAGACAGTTAGGGGTTATCTTTTTAAAATATGAGATGGATGGTATAGAAGTAAATGAAAAGGGCCAAGTTAATTATAAACGTGGTGATTTAAACCTTGATTTAAAGGGATCGATAATTACAGCACCAATTTTAAAACCATCTCAAAAGATTACACGAGTTGCTAGACTTTTAAATATCGAAATGGGAGATAATGAATATATTCAGTCAGAAAACATATACTTACAACCAACCTTAACTGGTAAAAGAGGAGTTTACTCCCTGGCTGGAGCAAGAGGACCAAATGCTTACTCTGATCTTAATTTAGAAATTAATTTTACACTTAATGAAATAAAGTCAAATTTAAATGGAGTAGAACCATTAACAGAAAAAGATAGAGAAATTGATGAACAAAAATGTATTTTATGTTATACCTGTTACCGGGTATGTCCTCATGGAGCAATAGACAAAGATGAAAAAGCTGATGCCATGAAAATTAACGAACTAGCTTGTTATGGTTGTGATGCTTGTTTATCACACTGTCCAGCAGATGCTATTTCATATGTAGAAAACACAGAACCCAAAGAAAACGATTTAACTCTAAAGGTTCTAATGTGCGAAAATTCTGCGGATACAGCCTTTCAGAAATTAGATAAAGATAAGTTTAATGATCTTGATATAGAAAAAATACCATGTGCAAGCAGCATAAAAAAAGATGAAATATTCTCCTATTTAAGAAAAAAAGAGAGTAGATTACTCATTTTAGGTTGCTTTGAGGAATCTTGTAAACACATCAATGGTGATGGTAGAGGAGAAAGGATTTCCAATCAAATTAGAAATACATTAGAAGAATTAGAACTGGGGAAAACTAGGGTTCAGTTTGAACGTCTTTCACCGAGAATGGAAGAAGACTTAAATGACTTCCTGTTACGGTGGAAAGAGGGTGATCAAAAATGATTGTTGCTGAACAAAAAAAGGTAAAAGAAATTATAGATATGTTAGGTGATGACTTCAATAAACTACTAATTGCCGGCTGTGGGACTTGTGTTACAGTAAGTTTAGCAGGTGGAGAAAGAGAAGTAAATTCGTTAGCTGAAATATTAAGAACATATTATGCTAATAAAGGTCGAGATATAGAAATTGAAACCCTTACTGCCAAAAGACAGTGTGATTTTGAATTTATCGATGAAATTGAAAAAGAGATTAAAAGAAATGATATTATACTGTCTCTAGCTTGCGGAATTGGAGTTCAACATCTTGTAGAAAGATATCCTAAAAAAGTAGTTTTACCAGGTTTAAACACATCATTTTATGGTGCAACAACTGCAGTTGGGGAATGGGCAGAACGCTGTATCGGTTGTGGAGAATGTGTCTTGGATCAATATTTTGGAATCTGCCCAGTTGCAAGATGTGCAAAAGGACTTCTAAATGGTCCCTGTGGTGGTTCACAAAATGGGGAATGTGAAGTTGATCCTGATACCGATTGTGCCTGGGAGTTAATTTATGACAGAGGTTGTGAATTAGATAGATTAGAAGAGTTAATAGAATATGAACCACCGAAAGATTGGGAAGTATTCCGTGACGGTGGTCCCAGAACCTTAGTTAACGAAGAATATCACGAGGACTGAAAGGAGTAATAAAATGACTAAAAGTTATTCTAAAGTTAAAAATATGTTAGATGCCGGTCATTTTGTTGTCTGCAGTGAACTGGGACCTCCGATCGGATCTGACCCTGATTTTATTAGAAATAAAGCTAAAAATTTAAAAGGTTATGTAGATGGAGTTAATGTTACAGACAACCAGACCGCAATTGTAAGAATGTCTTCAATAGCTGCTGCAAAGATAGCTATGGAACAAGGACTTGAAATGATTATCCAGGTAACTGCTCGCGATAGAAATCGGATTGGACTTCAAAGTGATATCTTGGGAGCAAGCGCCTTAGGATTACGAAATGTATTACTTTTGACTGGTGATCATCAGACCTTTGGAAAAGATCCTGGTTCCAAAAATGTGTTTGAATTAGGTTCAGTCCAACTTATCAAAGCTGTAAATGATATGGTCCATGAAGGTGTTCTCATAAACGGAGATCAAATGGACACTCCGCCCAAAATGTTCCTTGGAGGAGCAGCTAATCCATTTGCGGATCCTTTTGAAATGCAGATGATCAAAATGCAAAAAAAAGTAAATGCTGGAGTTGAGTTTTTTCAAACTCAGGCTATCTATAATATGGAAAAGTTTAAATACTGGATGGAAGAGGTAAGGAAAAGAGGAATTCATGAACAAGCATACATTTTAGCTGGGATTTTACCAACTAGATCTTCAAAAGCTTTAAGAATGATGAAAAAATATGTAGCGGGAATGGATGTCCCTGATCATGTTATAAAAAGAATGGATCAGGCCGAAGACAAAGAAAATGAGGGAGTTAAAATGGCTGTTGAAACAATCCAACAAGTAAAAGAAATAGAAGGGGTAAGAGGAGTTCATTTAATGCCGGTAGCCTGGGAAGAAATCACTCCTGTTGTAGTTGAAGAAGCTTCTCTTTATCCAAGACCGGAGGTGGAATAAGATGGATAACAACTTTAAAAACGAAATAACCTCACGCCCGGGTGGAGAAAATTTACTTATGTGTTACAGTTGTGGTAGTTGCACTGCAACATGTCCAATCAGTGAAATTGATGAATCATTTAATCCTAGACTCTTAATAAAAAAGTCATTATTAGGCTATAAAAAAGATGTATTAAATAATGATGATTTATGGAAATGTATTCAATGTAGAAGATGTGTAGCACACTGTCCTCAAGATGTAAAGTTTGCTGATATAATGCGTGTTCTAAGAAATATGTCGATAGAGGCAGGATATTACAATAAGGATTTAAAAGAAAAAGTTGATAAGCTAGATAAAACTGTATATCAATACCGCTTAAATATTGTAGCTGACCATCTTGATAATAGTAAAGATATAGAAGAAAGTATGAAAACAATGAATACCGGTGGTGATGATAATGGCTAAATCAGTCCTAGTTTTAGGTGGTGGAATAGCAGGAATCCAGGCTGCTACTGATTTAGCCGAAATGGGAATTCCCGTTCATCTTGTAGAAAAGAAACCTGCTTTGGGTGGAAAAATGGCTCAACTTGATAAAACATTTCCCACAAATGACTGTTCAACTTGTATATTAGCCCCAAAAATTAGTGACTGCTATAACCACGAAAATGTTACTACCTATACCTATAGTGAGTTGAAAAATTTAAAAGGTACTTCTGGTAACTTTACTGCTACTATAGAACAGAAACCTCGTTATGTTAACGTTGATCTCTGTACGGGTTGTACAGAATGTGTAGAAAACTGCCCGGTAACTGTTGATGATGTTTTTAACCAGGGTATAGATCAAAGAAAGGCAGTCTATAAATATCAAGACCAGGCTGTACCTAACGTGGTTAATATTGATCCAGAAAACTGTTTAATGTTAACCAAGGGAGTATGTGGACTTTGTTCTAAAAACTGTGATAAAGGTGCAATCAATTACGATCAAGAACCAGAAACCTTTGATTTGGATGTTGCATCAGTTGTCTTTGCAGCTGGGTATGATGCCTTTGAAGGTAATATAGTTAGTGAATATGGTTATGTAAACTATGAAAATGTAATTACAAGTTTAGAATATGAAAGATATTTAAGTGCTTCTGGTCCTACTGGAGGTCATATAGTTAGACCATCAGATGGAAAAGAGGCTAAAAAAATAGCTTTTCTACACTGTGCTGGTTCCAGAGATATAAGGTCAGATACAAATTATTGTTCTTCAGTCTGCTGCATGTATTCCATAAAGCAGTCTATAATTACCAAGGAACATTCAAAAGAAGCTGACCTTGACATGTATTTCATGGATATCAGAGCATTTGGGAAAGGCTTTGAAAGATATTATAATATGGCAGAAGATACAAAGGGGATAAATTTTAAGAGAAACAGGATTGCCGAGGTCGAAAAAGACCAAAATTCAGATCAAATTATCATTAAATCTCTTGACCAAGATGATAACATAGAACAAGAAAATTATGACCTTGTAATTCTTTCAGTGGGCTTGAAACCCAATCAAGAAGTTAGTGAAATGATGAAAACTTTAAAGATCAGGGTTAATAAGTATGGATTTGCTGCAGTTGATGAAGTAAATCCACTTAAAACTAGTAGAGAAGGAGTATTTGCCTGTGGTGTAATAACAGGACCAAAAGATATTCCAGAATCTGTTATTCAAGCTAGTGGTTCTGCAGTATTAGCAGCAGACAAAGCCTATCAAGAAAAATCTGAAACAAAGGAAAAAGAAACTTCTAAAAAAACAAATCAAGAAGATCAATATAGATTTGTAGATAATGAAAGGATAAAAACTGGAGTATTTGTTTGTGACTGTGGAACTAATATTGCTGGAGTAGTCGATGTTCCAAAAGTATCAAAAAAAGCTGAAAAACTACCATTTGTTGAACATGCGGAAGAAGTTAGATATCTTTGTTCATCAGATGGTCAAGAACTAATTAGTAAAAGAATTGAGGAAAAAGGGCTTAACAGAATAGTAGTTGCTTCCTGTACACCTAGGACTCATGAACCGCTCTTTAAAAAAGCTGTTGCTAGAGCAGGTCTGAATCCTTATCTAATGGTAATGACTAATATTAGAGATCAGGATTCCTGGGTACATCGAGAAGAACAAGAAAAAGCTACCCAAAAAGCCTTTGATTTAATTAAAGGAGCTGCTGCAAAAGCAAGAAAAGCTCATTCCTTAAAAAGAGAAAAAATAGAAAAGATAGATAATGCTTTCGTTATCGGAGGCGGAATTTCAGGAATGACATCAGCCCTTCAATTGGCTGACCTAGGATTTAAAACCTATTTAATCGAAAAGGAGAAAGAACTCGGTGGTAATGCTAATAAACTTCTTTTAACAATGGATGGTAAACCAATGGTTAACTATATTAAAGATATGAAAAGAAAGGTAAAAAATCATCCGAATATTAAAATATATAATAATCACTCTGTTGATAAAATCGAGGGTTATGTAGGTAATTATACATTTAACTTAAAATCAAATATAGATAACTCAAAAGAAGAACTAGAAGGCGGGGTAGTAATTGTTGCTACTGGTGCCAATGAGCTAAAGACAGATGAATATCTAGCTGATAAAAATAAAAAAGTAATCTCACAACTAGATTTAGAAGAGATGTTAAAAGATAATAACACTTTTGAAGATATAGATAATATTTCAATGATTCAATGTGTAGGTTCAAGAGAAGAAGGACGTGAATACTGTTCTAGAATTTGCTGTACTCAAGCTGTTAACAATGCAATCTTTATCAAAAAAAGAAATCCTGATATTGAGATAAAGATTTTCTATAGAGAGATGAGAACTTATGGTCTTTATGAAGATAAATATCGCAAAGCAAGGGAATTAGGAATAAATTTTATTCGTTATGAAGTTGAAGATAAGCCAGAAGTTAAAGAAGATAAAACAAAGAATAAATTAACAATCAGTTATCAAGAACCAGTTACAGGTAAAGAGATAACAGAAACTACTGACCTTTTAGTTCTTGCTAAAGCAATTACTCCGGGTAATAGTAATGAAAAATTTAGTAAAGCACTTAAGGTTCCATTAAACGAAGATGAGTTTTTCCTTGAAGCTCATGTGAAATTAAGACCTGTTGACTTTGCTACAGATGGAGTATTTCTAACTGGGCTTGCTCACGGACCTAAGAATTTAGGTGAATCAATTGCACAAAGCCAGGCTGCAGCGAGCAGAGCTGCTTCTGTTTTAGCAAAAGATTACTTATTAACAGAGGCTATGATTTCTACTGTTAATTCTGATATATGTTCAGCCTGTGGAACCTGTGAAGATGTCTGTGCCTTTAAAGCAATTGAAGTTAACTATGATAAAGGAACTGCTGAAGTAAATACAGTGCTCTGCAAAGGATGTGGCAATTGTGCAGCAGTCTGTAGATCACATGCCGTAGAATTGGAAGGCTTCTCTAGTAATCAATTACTTGATGAAATGTCTGCACTATTTTCAGATCGGAAAGCAAATAATATAAAGACGGGAGGGCAAGAAGATGAATGAAAATAATGAATTTGAACCTAAAATTGCTGCTTTTCTCTGTACCTGGTGTAGTTATGCAGCAGCTGATTTAGCAGGTAGTAGTAGAATACAATACCCTCCCAATATTAGAGTAGTAAGAGTTCCCTGTACTGGTAGAATGGATCCTTTTCTAATCATAAAAGCCTTTAATATGGGAGCAGATGGAATATTAGTATCAGGCTGTCACCCTGGAGACTGTCATTTTCTCGATGGCAATCTTTATGCGAGACGTAGATTTGTGATGCTTAATGAAATGATGCAGTATGCTGGTGTTGAAGCTGAAAGAATGAACTTCACCTGGTGTTCTGCCTCGGAAGGAAAACGCTTTGCTGGAGTGGTAGAAGACGCTGTAGAAAATGTAAAAAAAGTTGGACCCTGGCAGGGTTTTGATGGTCAAGGTTTCAGTCAGGAAGAAGGTGAAACCACAGTTGAAAAAGTATGAGAAAATAACTGAAGAAATTGTTGAAATAGCTGAAAAGCTATTAAAAGAAAATACGGTAGAAAAGGTTATTGGATTTGGAATTGGTATCTTTACAGAAGAAGTTACACCAATTTTCATCTCGAATCCTGAGAATGCTGACCGTTTAGTTTTCAATTCAAAAGCAGAAATGTCTTTAGCTAAATATCTATTAAACTATAAAGACCAAAAGGTAGCTATTGTAGCAAAACCATGTGATAGCCGAGCAATAGCAACCTATCTAGCAGAAGATCTCATAAAAAGAGAAAATATTAAAGTTATTGGAATCAATGGTTGTCCAGGGATTGAAAATAATACAGCTTGTGAAGAATGTGATATTAGAAATGCTGTAATTTCAGATTATACTGTGGGCAAAAAAATGACTGAGGAAGAAATTGAAGCCAAATTAAAAGATAAAGAAGATAAAATAGAAAAAATGACTCCAGCCGAAAGAATGGAGTATTTCCAAAAAGAATTTGAAAGGTGTACACGCTGTTATGCTTGTAGAGAAGCATGTTATGTATGTTACTGTGAACAGTGTTTCACAGAAGGAAATCAACCCGAATGGGTTGGAGATAGTGTAAAATTAAATGATAACTTTACCTACCATTTGATGCGTGCTATGCATATGGCAGGGCGATGTGTTAATTGTGGTGCTTGTGAAATGGCTTGTCCAGAGGGTATAGATGTAAGAGCCTTAGCTGCTAAAATGTGTAGGAGTGCTGAAGAATTATTTGATTATAGAGCTGGAATAGATTCTGATCAAAAAACATTGCTTTCCGATTATGATGTTAATGATACTGAATCCGGGTTTATGGAATAGGAGGTGAGAAAAGGATGATGATTAAAAAAATTGATAAAAATCAATTCAAAGAATTATTTGATAAATTAAAAGAAAATTACAATATTGCTGCACCAGTACTTATAGACAAGAATAAAAAAACACTGGTTGAATACCACTATATAGATGATTTTGACAAGATAGACTGGGACGAACAAGCTGATAGTTCTCCTAAAAATATAATATTTCCCCAAAATGCTCCAGTTGGAAATGACTATAAGGAAAAACAATATTATGACACAGAACAGGATACATTAATTCTAGGAGTTAGAAGTTGCGATATAGAAGCTATTAAAACTTTAGATCAAGTCTTTATTGAAGATGAAATGTATATTGATAAAAATTACAAAGCTAGACGTGATAAAATAACATTGGTAGGTTTGTCTTGTCCTCAAAGAAATAAAAGCTGTTTTTGTGATACTTTAGGCTTTAATCCTGTAGAAAGTAATTATGCTCCTCTCTATATATTCAAAGATGGTAATGAATTTTGGATAAAAGTTAAAGATAAGAAATTTGAAAGTGTTTTTGAAAACCTACCAGACGGTAATCAAGATAAACTTGAAGAACTTATAGAAAAAAGAATAAATACATTTACGGAAAGTAGTTTTGAATTAGATATTCCAATTCCACTTCCAGAAAAAGAAATGTTTGAGGCAGATATCTGGGAAGAAATGTCTGAGAAATGTTTGGGTTGTGGTATTTGTACATATTACTGCCCAACCTGTTACTGTTTCAACTTTATCTGGGAAGGAAAAGATGGTGAATCCACCAAGTATAAAAATTGGGATTCATGTATGTTTTCCACCTATAGTGCTCATGCCTCCGGTCATAATCCCCGTGATTCAAAAGAAAAGCGATATAGAAATAGGATTATGCATAAGTTTTCTTATCATCCTTTAAATTATGAAGGACTAGGTTGTGTAGGATGCGGCAGGTGTATAGACCGTTGTCCAGTGAACTTAGATATTCGAGAAGCTTTAAAATTAACTGAAAAATATCTGGAAGAAAAAGGAGGGGCTAAAAGTGGAAAAGACTGATATGTTGCCCCATAAAGCAGAAGTCCTTGAAATAAAACAAGAAACAGAAACTAATTTAAACATAAAAACATTTAAAGTAAAATTTATTGATAATGACATAAGAAAAAACTTCAACTTTAAACCGGGACAGTTCATGATGGTTACTGTATATGGACTAGGAGAAGCTCCTTTTGGATTTTCATCCTCACCAACTGAAAAAGACTATATAGAATTTTCAGTTAAAGAAGTAGGATTAGTTACAGAAGCCCTTCATAATCTTAAAGAGGGTGATAAAATAGGAATAAGAGGTCCCTTTGGTAATGGCTTTCCTCTTGATAGTACAGAAGGTAAGAATATAATCTTTATTGGTGGGGGGATAGGATTAGCACCCTTAAGATCAATGATTAATTATGTGCTTGATGAAAAAAATAGAGATAAATATCAAAGAATACAACTTTTAAATGCATTTCGATCTCCAGAAGACACCCTGTTTTGTGATGATTATCAGTGGTGGGAAAATTCTAAAGATACTCTAGTTAAATATACTATTGATGAGCCTTGTGAAGGGTGGAGTAAATGTGTTGGTTACCCACATACTCTAATAGCAGAAGAACTCGATTATAATCTTCCGGATACTAGGGTCTTTACCTGTGGTCCACCTATCATGATAAAATTCATAACTGAAAGGCTGCAAGAACTTGGTATTGAACCTTCTGAAATTATTACAACTTTAGAAATGAGGATGTCCTGTGGAGTAGGTAAATGTGGACGCTGTAATATAGGACATTATTATGTATGTAAAGATGGTCCAGTCTTTACCTTAGAACAATTAAGGGAAATGCCTGATGAGTATTAAATATTTAGGATTGAGGAGGGAAGGATATTGATTAAAAGAAAGTTAATTAATAATAATATCTTTACAGAAGGGCAACTGGATAAAATTCACAATGCTACTGTAGAGATATTAAAGGAAAATGGAATTGAAATACTCTCAGATGAGGTAAGAAAGGTACTTGAAAAAAGTGGTGCCCAAGTAGAAGATGAACAGGTATATATTTCTGAAAAGATGATTGAAGAGGCTATCAATAGTGCTCCTAAAAAGTTTACTATGTATGCGAGAAATCCAGATAATAATGTTACAATCGGTGGTGAAAACACAGTTTTATCGCCTGGATATGGAGCTCCCTTTGTAATGGATTATGAAAAAGGAAGAAGAAGGGCTCTTTATGAAGACTATGTTAAATTTACTAAATTAGCAGGTTACAGTAATTTTATGGATGTAGTTGGTGGAGTTTTAGTTGAACCAACTGATGTAGATGATGAGATTAGACATGGCAAAATGATGAAAGCAGCTGTCAAATACACTGATAAATGTTTAATGGGTAGTGCAATGGGAGCACAAAAAGCCAAAGAAAGTATTGAAATGGCAGCTATTGTTTACGGTGGTATGGACTATGTTAAAGAACATCCCGTATTGTTAACTTTAATAAATACTAATTCTCCTTTACAAATTGATAGTAGAATGTCAGACGCATTAGTAGTTCACTCAAAACATAACCAACCAATTGTAGTGGCCTCTTTAAGTATGACTGGAACTACAGCGCCTACCACAATTGCTGGCGCCTTAGTTCAACAAAACGCTGAAATATTAACTGGAATTATACTTTCACAAATGGTTAATCCAGGTGCTCCTGTAATTTATGGTTCTGCTTCAAGTGTTGTAGACTTAAAAACTGGTAATTTAGCAATTGGAAACCCAGAAACTGCTAAAATGTTTAATGGTACAGCCCAAATTGCTAGATACTATGGATTACCATCTCGAGGAGGAGGGTCTTTAACTGATTCCTTAAAACCTGACGCTCAAGCTGGCTATGAATCAATGATGAACTTCATGTCTGCAGTTAAAAGTGGATTTAACTTTATACTCCATTCAGCCGGACTATTAGAAAACTATATGACAATGTCCTTTGAGAAGTTTTTAATTGATGATGAAATAGTAGGTATAGTTGATAATTATGAAGCGGGGATTAAAGTTAATGAAGATGAATTAGCAAAAGAAGTAATTAAACATGTTGGTAGTAGTGGTAACTTTATTGCAGAACAACATACCTATGATCACATGCGTGACTTAAGAGCACCAATTCTAAGTATGAAAGAAAGGTATTTTAGTAATAAAGATCAACCTGATACTGCTGAACGGGCAAATAAGATGTATAAGAATATTTTAGAAGACTATGAAAGACCACCTTTAGATAATAAAATTGAAGAAAAATTAGATAAATATATTGAAAATTTAAAAGATTAATTATATATTAAAATATAAGGAGAGTGATATTTTTGAAAAGTGATATTCAAATAGCACAAGAAGCCTCTATGGATCCAATTGTTGAAATTGCAAAGAAAATTGGTTTAAGTAAAGACGATCTAGAATTATATGGTGATTACAAGGCAAAAATTAAATTCGATACATATCAAAGATTACAATCAAATGAAGATAGTAAATTAGTTTTAGTAACTGCAATAACTCCTACCCCAGCTGGTGAAGGTAAAACAACCACTACAGTTGGTCTCGGACAGGCATTAAACCAGAGAGATAAAAATGCAATGATAGCCATCCGTGAACCCTCACTAGGACCTACAATGGGTATTAAAGGAGG
>CAJXKY010000001.1 GCA_913055675.1 uncultured Halanaerobiales bacterium | reverse complement strand
ATGCCAAATTTAGCTTAAATAGTGGAATTTATTTATTGTTTTTTCTTGATTCCTCTTGACACTCTACCGTATTTCTTTTAATCGGGGATATAATAAAATATTATACCCCGTTTTTGTAAGTGTTCTACTTAAATATAATAAAGTCTATTTATATTAATACTATTCAGCGGACCAAGTAATTTCTCCATCTATTATTTTTTGCTCCACTTCATTCACTTTATTAATTACTTCTTTTGGTAGTTTATCTTCCCAATTATAAAAAGGACTTAATCCTTCAACACCTTCAGCTATTCCAAGATTATAAATTCCAGCACTAAATTCATCATTTAGATAATCTTCTATTACTCTTAGTATTAGTTTTTGGTTACTTTGTATTCCACTAGCGACAACTGTATCTGGAGCAACTTCATGTTGGTCATTAACAAAGCCAATAGCATAGACACCTGCTTCCTTACAAGCCTCTATTGAACCTAATCCAACAGCATTAGCATTAGTAACAACTACATCAGCACCATTTTCTATCATCGCTGAAGCTGTTTCTTTACCTTTAGCAACATCAGACCAAGTATCTACATAAGTTATAACAACTTTTGCCTCAGGATTAACTCTATGAACACCATCTTTGAATGCTTCTAGGGCATCAGATATTACAGGAATTTCCTGTCCACCAATAGCACCTATATAATCGTTTTCTGTAATTAATCCAGCCAGTACACCAGATAAATAACCCGGCTGCCAATTTGTAAATTGATAAGAAGCTAAATTAGGTTCCATAGATGTACTACCATTTAATATAGCAAAACTTGTTTCTGGATATGATTCTGCAACTTTTTTCGCTGGTTTTTGGAATTGATATCCGTGACCAATTATTAAATCATAATCCATAACTGCAAAATTTCTAAATGCTTCTTCAAAGTCGGACTGGGCAACAGATTCCATATAGTTGACCTTAATATCATATTTTTCCTCTGCTGTCATTAATCCCTCATAAACACTAGCATTCCAGCCACTATCATTAATGTTACCTGGGAGCAAAACTCCAACTTTCGTATTGTCCTCAGCGCCTAAAACTCCTAATGAAAATATTGACAACATCATAACTATAGTTAAAAGAATTACTAATAATTTTTTCATTGGTAGCCTCCTATTTTTATTATGATTATCCATTAAAATGCTATTGATCTCCATTTTCTATTTTTTTTATCGCCTGTATGAGCCCTTTTCGAAAGGTCATCAGCAATATTTTGACCTTCTTTAATCACCTCCTTTTCATCTACTGGAAGAATTTTACCTTTTTCCATTATTATATTTCCATCTATTACTACTGTTTCAACCCCCACCTGTGAACCTGAATATACTAAAGTAGATACTGGGTTATGCATTGGAGTTGATTGAGCTGTTAATGCTGGATTATATATGAAAATATCTGCCTTTTTATCTATTTCAATAGAACCTATCTCTTTTTCCATACCTAAAGTTCTGGCGCCTCCAATAGTAGCCATTTCCAATACTTTTTCAGCTGTCAAAATTGTCGGATCCATACTATTTACTTTTTGTAATAAAGCAGTAAACTTTAAAACCTCAATCATATTCTGACTATTGTTGCTAGCAGCTCCATCTGTTGCAAGCCCAACATCTATTCCACTTTCTATCATTCGAGGTATTGGTGCGACACCTGAAGCTAAATACATGTTACTTACAGGATTATGGGAAACTTTCATATCATAGTATTGAGCCATCCTTAAATCTCTCTCTGTCAAGTGTACACAATGGACCATTAAAACATTTGATCCCACCATATTAAATTTCTCCAGAAGTTCTGCATCAGGTAAGCCATGGAGTTTTTCAGCAGCTTTTCTATCGAATGGAGTTTCAGAAATATGAACACTTAAACCAATATTATATCTTTTTACTAATGCCCATAATTTTTTCAATAATTGTTCCGAACTTGACCATAAGGCAGCAGGCGCTACCCAAATCTTAATATTATCTTTACCATGATATTTATCTACTAACCTTTCAACATCATTTATTATATCTTGGGTTGACTGCATTATTTCAGTTGGGGTACCAAACTGTTTTCCAGTATTCATCATACCTCGTCCTACAATACCTCTAATTTTAAAATCCTTATACGCAGCAACTATTTCATCCGTTAATTTAGGTTGAGGTTGAGGATACATATAATCAAACATTGTGGTTGTTCCACTGTGAATTGCTTCAGCTATACCCAGTCTTGCTCCTGAATAAACATCTTTTGGTCTAAGATGGATTGCACTTGGAGCTGTCATATTTGCAAACCAATCTGATAATACCATATCATCGCCCAAACCTTTTAACAAAGTTTGAAATAGATGATTATGAGTATTAATCAGACCTGGAAATATTATTTTTCCTTCGGCATTTATAGTTTTATTTACTTTATTATATTTATTGATTAATTCATTATTTGGGCCAATATCATAAATCTTATTATTATTTATCGCTAAACTATGATTTTTTAAGACTTCTTTTTCCTCATTTACTGTAACAATTGTCCCATTTTTAATTAATAGATCAATATTAATTTTTTTCACCCCCTCATTAATACTTTCAGATAATTCTAAAAATTTTTGCTAAAATTAATTTTTTGAAATATTATTTAAGTTCTTCTTTTTTGGTACCCGCCATCATAAGCCCTACTTCTTCTTTTGTAACCTCTTCAGGCTTTACCTCTCCCATTATCTTACCTTCATAAATGACAGCCATTCTATCGCTTATATTCATAATCTCATCTAATTCAGTCGAAACAAAAAGTATAGCTCTACCTTCTTTTCTAGCTTCTAATAATTTTTCATGTACATACTCTATTGCTCCAACATCTAATCCTCTTGTAGGGTGCATAGCAAGCAATAATTCAGGTTCTCTATGCAACTCCCTGGCTAATATTAATTTTTGCTGATTACCTCCCGAAAGATTTCTAGCTTCTTCCTTTTCAGAGGGGGCCTTTATATTATATTGATTAATTAAATCATTGGTATGTTTAGAAATATAATTCCAATCAAGGAAACTTCCATTACAATGAGGAGCTTCATGATAATCTTGCATTACCATATTTTCTTTGATGTCCATATCCATTACCAGACCACAAACTTGTCTATCTTCTGGTATATGGGCCACTCCTTTTCTTAAAATTGAACGAGGTTCTTGATTAGTTATATCTTCATTTAAAAATTTCACACTCCCGTTATCAGCTTTTCTCAAACCAGCAATTACTTCTATTAATTCAGATTGCCCGTTACCATCTACACCTGCAATGCCATATATTTCTCCTTTATGAACTTCAAAAGATACTTTGTCTATTGCTTTTAAGCCCTTATTATTTTGTGCCTCTATATTTTCTAATTTTAATACTTCTTTTCCGAAAGAAACATTGTCTTTATCTACTGTGAAAACTACTTCTCGTCCTACCATCATTTGAGCAAGTTTTTTCTTTTTGGCAGTGGCATCAACAGTTCCTATTTTTTTACCCTCACGTAAAACAGTAATTTTATCACTGATATTTC
Source organism: uncultured Halanaerobiales bacterium (assembly GCA_913055675.1). Classification (GTDB taxonomy): domain Bacteria; phylum Bacillota; class Halanaerobiia; order Halanaerobiales; family M55B127; genus M55B127. The sequence continues at coordinate 94,429 of CAJXKY010000001.1, read as the reverse complement.
TTACTTCTTCAATTTTATGACTTATAAAAATTATCCCCTTATCTTCTTTTAATAATTGCTCAACCATATTGAAGAGTTCTTCAATCTCTTGAGGGGTTAAAACAGCTGTCGGTTCATCAAGAATTAATATTTCTGCACCTCGGTATAAGGCTTTTATTATTTCTACCCTTTGTTGTTCACCTACAGATAATTGCCACACTTTAGCATATGGATCAATATCCATTCCATATTTATCTGCAATTTCCTGGATTTCTCTGGCTGCCTTTTTCTCATTTATTAAAGGCTCTTTCTCCTGTTTGATACCAAGAATTATATTTTCTATTACTGTAAGTCTAGGTATTAACATGAAATGTTGATAAACCATACCAATACCATTTTTTATAGCATCATTAGGTGATTTAAAATTGTTTTTCTCTCCCTTAATGTATATTTCTCCTTCATCTTGTTTATATAAACCTGAAAGAACACTCATTAATGTACTTTTTCCAGCACCATTTTCACCTAATAGGGAATGAACATTACCTTTTTCTAGAGAAAAATTAATATTATCGTTAGCTATAACCCCTGGAAACCTTTTTGTTATATTTTTCATTTCTAGTAGCTTTGACATATAATTACCCCCTTATTCATAACTATTCTTCCTTTATATAAGGTTCAGCTGATGCTTTAGGAGGATTTACTTTACCAACTAGACCAGCTAACGCTGTAATAGTTAAAAGATATGGAACCATTATTAGGAATTGATAGGGAATATTACTACCCATAGCCTGTATCCTAATTTGTATCGCATCTCCAAAACCAAATAATAATGATGCCCCAAGAACTCCCCAGGGATTCCAATTACCAAAGATAACTGCTGCCAAAGCTATAAAACCTCTACCAGCAACCATATCCTCCGTAAAAAAGCTTAATATCCCTGTTGATAAAAATGCTCCCCCTATTCCTGCAAGCATAGAACCAAATATAGTAGTCCAATATCTAACTTTGAATACATTCACCCCGGCTGTATCAGCAGCTTTAGGATGATCTCCTACCGCTCTAATTTTTAAACCTATTGTTGTTTTATAAAAAATATAATAGGTTATTGGGACTAATAATAATGCTAAATAAACCATTGAAAGTTGATTAAATAATAACCTCCCGATAAACGGTATCTCAGATAAATAGGGTAAGGATATTTTTCCAATAGAAGGAATTTCAGGTGGAGAAGTATTAACTCCAAACAATATCCTGTTTAATGTTGTCGTTAAACCTATAGCTAATATATTTATTGCCACTCCTGTTACAATTTGGTCAGCCTTAATTGTAATAATCAGAAAGGCAAATATTGCTCCCACTATTCCTCCTACTATACCAGCAACTAAAATCCCCATCCAAACATTATTAAATATATATGCTCCATAACTTCCAGCAAAGGCACCTATTAACATCGTACCTTCTACACCTATATTTACGATACCGGCTCTGTACATATAAATTAAACCAATACCAGCTAATAAAATAGGAGTGGCAGTTCTAAAATCCGCAATTAACAGATTTTGTATCAAATTAAGAATGTTTTCCATTATTTGGTTCACTCCTTTTAAATAAATCAATTATCTTTTGTAAACCAGCAATTCTATTATTACTAATAGCTTGACCTGCTATCACGAATATAATTACTAAACCAGTTATTATTGATATTACAGAAACTGGAACTTGAGCTAACATCTGCATCATATTTCCTCCACTCCTTAGAAATCCAAAGAAAATCGCACTAAGACCAATACCAAATGAAGAATTTAATCCTAATAAAGCTACTGCAATACCATCAAAACCATAACCAGGAGAAAATCCTTCTATCATTCGGCCTTGAATACCTAAGATTTCAGAGGCGCCTGCTAAGCCCGCTACCCCTCCAGCAATGAACATTATTAGAAGAGAGAGCTTTTTGGATTTCATACCAGCATAGTCTGCGGCTTTTCTATTCCTACCAACAATTCTAGTTTCATAACCTGTCTTTGTTTTTTTGAAAAATATATAATAAAATATTAACATCAAAACAGCTAATAATAATCCAAGATGTAATCGACTCCCTGGTAATATATTAGGTAATAATGCTGTTGATAAAATATCTTTACTTTGAGGGTAGTTTCCTGGAGGAGCCTTCATAGGACCTGTTACAAGATAGCTAATCCAATTCATGGCTATATAATTAAGCATAACAGTAGTAATTATTTCATTTGCATTAAATCTAACTTTTAACCATGCAACTACTAATCCCCACAATCCTCCTCCTATAAATGCTGCAATTATGGCTAATGGTAAATGGATATACATTGGTAGACCTTGAAAATTTGTTCCCACTAATGTTGCTAAAAAGCCTCCCATGTATAACTGCCCTTCTGCACCAATATTAATGAGTCCAGCCTTATATGCAAATGCATAACTTAAAGCAGTAAAAACCAAAGGAGTAGCTTTTACAAAAGTTTCACCTAGAGCATTAATATTCCCTATTCCACCTTGCATAAGTGCTTTAAAAGCTGTTGAAGGACTTAATCCCATCATTTTTATAATAATTCCGCCAAGTATAAAGGAAACTAAAACTGAAAAGATTGGAATAGCTATTTTCTTAATATCTATCTTAGTATCAGCTGGCATATTCATTCCGCCTCCTTTTCCAAATATATTTATGATTGCCTATTCATTCTTTCTGCAGCTAGTTTAATTGCATCTATGATTTGCTTATAACCAGTACAACGACAGAAGTTCCCAGCAATTGCATCTTTTATTTCTTCTTCATCTGGATCTGGGTTTGACTGAAGTAAATTATAAGAACTCATTAGCATACCAGGAGTACAAAAACCACACTGTACAGCTCCGGCGTCTAAAAAAGCCTGCTGTAGAGGGTGCAATTTCCCCTCCTCTTTTTCTAATCCCTCAACGGTTAGTATTTCAGAATTTTGAGCTTGACCAGCTAATACCATACAGGAGTTTATAATTTTTCCATCCATAATAACTGTACAAGCTCCACATTCACCAACAGAACAACCTTCTTTTACTCCTATTAAATTCAAATCTTCTCTTAATACATCAAGCAATCTTTTGTTAGGAGTAACTGACAGTTTATGTTCCTGTCCATTTACTTTAAATTCAAGACTTAATGTCTCCATCATTCCACCTCCAATACCCGAGTTAAAATACGACGAGTCATAGTTTTTATTACAGGTTTTTTATATTCTGTTGACCAACGGTATCCAGATTTTTCAATCATAGTGGAAGAGACCTGTTCAGCAGCCTTTTTTATTAATTCTTTTGTTGGCCTTTTATTTAATAAAATATTTTCAGTTTTTTCAAATCGTTCTGGAGTAGGAGTAATTGAACCAGGTGCAATTCTTAATATTTCTATTTCATCAATATTATTTTGTAAAGCAAGTACTGCTATATTTAATCTTGCTTTATCGACTGCTTTTCTTCTAGTAAGTTTCTTAAAGCCACTTTTACATTCCATAGGAGGTTTTTTAAAGGATATTTCAACAATTAATTCATCCTGATTAATTTTACTTTGGTAGGGTTTAATAAAGAAATCTTCTAAAGGAATTTCCTTGGTAGTTGAAGAAGTCTTTATTTTCACTTTACCATTTAATACTAATAAAGCTGGAACGGAGTCTGCAGCTGGAGAAGCTGTTACAATATTTCCTGCTAAGGTACCCCTGTTTCTTATCTGAGGTGAGCCGATAGAATTAGTCGCCTTCGCAAGCACTGGGGCCCATTTATTTACTATAGGATTATTAGCTATCTCGTTATGGGTAGTACCCGCTCCTATTATTATTTTGTTATCATCTTCTTTAATATAATTTAAATCGCGTAAATTACTTACATCGATTATATATTCAATTTCAGGTGAAAGTTCATCTTTATGCAAATCTATCATAAAGTCAGTTCCACCAGATATAATTTTTACTTTTCCTTTATACTCATTTAATAATTTACAAACTTCATCAAGATCTGTTGGTTGTAAAAAATCAAAATCCATTTCTTGATATACCTCCTTCCTTATTTACTAAGGTTTTTACCTAAACTTGCTCTTTCTAAATTTAACGGAATTTCTCTTATTCTATTATTTGTAGCATTTTTAAAAGCATTGACTAACGAGGGAGCTACTAGTTCTATTCCTAATTCACCAACACTTTTTGCTCCATAAGGACCAAAATCATCTTCAAAATCAAATAATATAACATTAATATCAGGTATATCTTTTATACTTGGGATTAGATAATCATCAAAATTATCCGTTTTTAAATAACCTTCTTTTTGTTCAAACTCTTCCATCAAACCATATCCCAAACCTTGTAATATTCCACCATATAATTGACCTTTAACTTGCTGAGGATTAATAGGTGTGCCAATATCATAACCTGCAATTATTTTTTCTACTCCCACTTCTCCTGTTTTGGTATCTACTATTATCTCTGTTACAGCACATCCATAAACATAAGTAGGATAAGCATTACCTTGCCCGGTTTCTTCGGAGAGTTCTTCAGGACCAGGATTATACCAACCCTGAGCACTTAAAGATATACCCTTCTCTGCAATACATACTCCAATTAATTCATCAAAATCAATCATATTATTTACATTATCGTATTCATATACTTGATCATTTTTTATTATTATTACCTCTTTATCACAGTTCAATTTTTCAGCTGCAACTTTTTTTAATCTATCTTTTAACTTTTTGCCTGCAGCAATTACAGCCTGTCCACCAGCTAGAGTCCCTCTAGAGGCCACAGTTGGTCCACCATCCATAATTATTGAAGTATCAGTATTAATGAATGATAATCTTTCCAAACTAACTCCTAAAGTTTCTGCAGCAATCTGAGCATGGGCTGTTCTCATTCCTTGACCCATCTCAGTTAAATCACTTATTAATGTTATACTACCATCTTTATCAATGGTTATAGTAGCACCAGCAGTATCAATTCCTTCTCCACCAAGACCAGCACCACGTAAAGTACAGGAAATACCTATACCTTTTTTAATCTCGGAGTGTTTTTTATTGTACTCTTTAAATTTCTTTACTTTCTTTTCATAATCAGCCTTTTCACATACTTCTTTAATGATCTCTTTTAAAGGTATAGGAATATTATCCTTCCCCATTTTCTGGCCTGTTGCAAAGGTATCTCCTGGTTTTAAACAGTTTTTCAATCTAATTTCTTTAGGTGACATGTTGAGTTCTTCAGCTAATTCATCAATTAGGGATTCAATACCAAAAACAGTTTGCGGAGCAGAAAAACCTCGATATGCCCCTCCATAAATTGTATTTGTATATACTCCATAATAATCAGTTTTCACATTATCAACTTGATAAGGGCCAGTTGCGTGAACTGATCCTCTCCAGTTAGCAAACATAGCCTTATTATTATATGGACCGCCTTGAGTGTATACCTCATCTTGAATAGCTACAATAGTCCCATCTTTTTTTGCTCCTATTTTATAATTCATTTCATAAGGATGTCTTTTACAGCTTTCTGTCATACTTTCTTCTCTTGTTAATACCATTTTTACTGGACGTTTAGTCCTTTCTGCTAAAATTGATGTACGAGCTGCCATCATCATTACAGATTCATCTTTACCACCAAAACTACCACCTATAGTACTATGAATAACTTTTACTTCACTAATTTTATGGTCCATTACTTTTGCTATATTTTCCTGAACTGAATACGGATTCTGAATAGAACCATGAATTTCGATACCTTTTCTATATGGATCTGGAATACTTATTACAACTTCAGGTTCTATATATGCTTGGTCGACAAAAGGCGTATAATATGTTCTTTCCAGAATTACATCGGCTCCCTTAAAACCTTTTTCAATATCTCCTTTTCTCATTAAATGATGAGAATGTTCAATTATATTATCTTCTTTATCACTATGGACTAATTCTTTTGTGTCTTTTACAGCCTTTTTCATATCTAAGATAGGTTCAATTTCTTCATATTCTACCACAATTAATTTTACAGCTTTTTTAGCTATTTCTTGGCTTTCAGCAGCTACAACAGCTATACCGTCTCCTACATATTTTACTTCTTCTGCTGCTAAGACAGGAAAACGACCAAACATTTCATTAGTACCTGGTACATCTTCTGCTGTTATTATTTCAACTACACCATCTAACTTTTTAGCTTTATTTAATTTTATTTTTTTTATTTTAGCTCTAGGATATTCAGAATAAACAGTCTTTGCATAAAGTTGGTTACCAAAATTTATATCAGCTCCAAATTTGGCCTTTCCGGTAACTTTTTCATATCCATCCACCCTATTACTAGACTTATTAATCACATCCGCTTTCAAGCTTTCAACCTCCTTAAAAACATTATATTTATTTAATACAATTCGAGTTCTTCTAATAATTTCTTGTTTGTTTCTTTATCATGATTCAATTGAAAGGCAGCTATACCCAATCTCTGTCCAATAGCTCGAACAGTAGACATACCTTCTTTATCAGCTTTGGCACCATCTTTTAGATTGTCTTTACTCCAAACAGTTCCACCATTGTAAGTTTCAGCTCCACCTATCACATGGATACCGTGAGTATGGAAAAATCCATGAATAGAATTAATTGTTGTTTCTTGTCCACCATGCCTTGTTCCTCCAACTGAAATTGCGGCTCCAACTTTATCCCAAAAATATGCAGGATTTTTCTGCATAACATTCCAAGTAGGTCTTAGTAAATTGAAAAATGAGGTTAACTGAGCATTAATGTTCATTGTATATACCGGAGAAGCAATTAAATATCCATCAGCTTTATAGAACTTTTCGTACATCTCTTTATCATAATTATCATGATAAACACAAAACCTACTATTTTCTTTAATACATCTATCACAGTGTATACAATGAGGTAAATTTTTGTTTCTCAATACTATCATTTCAGTTTCAATTTTTGGTACTGATTTTGCTGCTTTAAGTCCCTGTTTAAGTGAATATTCTGTAGCTGCTTTTCGGGGACTACTGCCTATACCTAATATTTTAATCATATAACTTCCTCCTATATATCATTAGTTATAATATTTTAACAATTCAGAAATTATAAAGTAAAATTAATTTTTCTCATATATTATTTTTATTTATTTTAAAAACTTATTAATATTACACAATAATAAGTGCATCAGTCGGACAAACCGAAGCACAAAAACCACAATAACGACAACTTTCTTCATCTAATTTCATATTCATATTTTCTAGTTCCCTTGCTTGATAAGGACATACCTCTACACATCTTTGACAATCTATACACTTATCTTTAAAAAACTCAAAATTAAATTTCTCCTTGTTTTCTTCAGATGATAAATTAACTAATGCACTTCTACTTACTTCATTAATATCTTGATAGCCAAGGTTTTGAGCTAATTTTTTTGTGTCATCATTTAACTTATGTAAATAGTCAACTCCGTGTGTTAATAAGGTAGTACAAATACCAACAGCAGTGCTGCCAGCCATTAATATTTCAATAGCATCCTCAGCCTCCATAACACCTCCGAGGCCAATAATTGGAACATCTACTTTTTTAGCTAATTGGACTATAATTGCTTGTGCTATAGGTCTAATACTTTTTCCAGTCATCCACCCCATGCCATTTTCACCAGCTACTAAAGGTTGAGCAGTATTTATATCTATTCTTAAGACAGGACCAACTGAATCCATTACTGTAATTGCATCAGCACCAGCCTCAACTGCTTTAACTGCAGTATCAACTGGATCAGACCAATTAGGACTTACCTTTAATATAATAGGTACATCTACTCTTCGTTTTGCTATTTCCACCATTTTTATAATTGAATCTTCCCTATAAGAAACTATTTCTATTGCACCCACTCCAGCATTTTCAATTTTCTCAACCCAATTTTTAACTTCAGGTATAGTATGGCCTAATGATACAATCAAATTTAAATCTTTAGATTCTTTATTTATCTTTGGAATCTCTTCATTTATCCAAGTTTCCGGTTCTAAATCAGTCCACTTTTCTGCATTAATAAGAGTCGAAGAACCTGCTTTACTTATATGAGGGTATGGATTTTTTGCAGCACTATCTCTTAAAGTTTTTGTAACAACTGCACCAGCACCTGCCTTATGCGCTCTTATAACTCCTTCTGCATTGTAACTTATTGGTCCAGAACCAATTATAAATGGACTTTTTAACTTCATTCCCAAAAACTCTAATTCCATTTTCATTATTTATTCACCCCATAACTTTTTAGCTGCTTGTCTAGTTGCTTTCTTTATATTTTCTAAATCATATCCTTTAATTTTTCCATTTTCTTTAATCATTTTACCATTAACCATTACTTCACTAATATTTTCAGGATTATGAAACAGTATTAATTGCTCATAAACATTATCTTTATTTATTGGAGTTGGGGATGAAATATTAATCGTAATTAGATCAGCAAAATTACCTTTTTCAATTGTTCCTATCCTTTCATTCCCTATCGCTTGAGCTCCATATTGAGTTGCCATTTTATAAACTAATTCAGCTGGCATAACTGCTGGATTTTCATGATGGGCTTTGTGGATTAAAAAAGCAGACCTCATAACTTCTAAGAAATTATTTACATATCCATCAGTGCCCAATCCAACCGATATACCTTCCTTTATCATTGAAGGAACAGGAGAAATTCCTCCCCCTACCTCACAGTTACTAATCGGTAAATGAGCCACACCCACATTATTTTTCTTTAACAATTTAATTTCATCTTGATTTATTTTAACAGCCTGAGAAACTAATAAATCATCTCCGAGAGCATCTAATTCGTCATATAATTCTACTGGTCTCTTGCCATACTTTTCGAGAGAATAATCTACCTCATATTTGCTTTCAGAAAGATGTAATTGGGACTTTGCTCCTACTTTTCTTGCCATTTCAAAAGAATTCTTAATATATTCTTTACTACAAGTGAAAGTAGTGTGTAAGCATTGTCTTCCAGAAATTATATCATGTTCTTTATATTCTTCATAAAAATCAATATTTTCTTGTAAAGCTAATTCTGCAAGCTCATTAGAAACTCTTTCAGAAGATTCTATGGATAAAATAGCTCGTAAGCCTAGCTCCTCAATAACTTCTGCTTCTTTTCTTAAGACACCTGGTACACTTTTGGGTGCTTCCAAAATGTCTGAAACAGCTGTCACCCCACTATCAATTAATTCCAACGCAGACATTCTCAGTCCAGCCTGGATTAATTCAGGAGTTAACTCGTCTTCAACCAAAGGCCACCAGAAATCTCTAAGAAAACTTTCAAAACCATCAATCTCTACTGGTGACGTGATTCCATGTGATAAAATACCATAAAAATGCATATGAGTATTAACAAAACCTGGAGATAATATTTTATCACGATAGTCTTTAATTTTAGCATTTGGATAAACTTCTAATAATTTATCATTTTTATCAATTTTAACAATCTCATTACCTGAAACCTTAACTCCATAATTTTCCTTTATTTCACCTGTGCCCGTTAATAAATAACGGGCAAGTATAATAAAATCTATATTAAAACCTCCTGTCTTATCCCATCTTTAAAACAAATATTTCTTAAGCAAAGAACAACTTGCTTTTATTTTGTATAGGGGAAGTTTATTCACATATAATCTTTAGGCCATTGTTAATGCCATTAGAGCTTTTTGTAAATGTAATCTATTTTCTGCTTGGTCATAAATTACAGAATGATCTCCATCAGCAACTTCTGAAGTAACTTCTACACCTCTATCAAATGGCATACAATGCATATATAAAGATTCTGGATCTGTTAAATCCATTTTATCTTGATCAACTACCCAATTCGGATATTTATCAATTAAATCTAACCCTTCCTGTTCATCTTTAGTATGCATAATCGGGCCCCAACTCTTAGGATAAACAATGTGGGCATCAGCAAAAGCTTCATCCATATCGTGTGTAATCTCAAAATTAACTCCAGCTTTTTCTGCATTTTTTTCAGCTTGTGAAATAATTTCCGGTTTTAATCTAAATTCTTCAGGATGGGCTAATACTACATCCATATTAAACCTAGGCATTAATAATGCAAGTGATTGTGCCATAGACAGTGGTCTTATGTAATTAGGCGCATAAGTCCATGAGATTACAAATTTTTTATTTTTTAGATCATTTTGAAATTTTTCTTTAATTGTAAAAAGATCTGCGAGTGCTTGAGTTGGATGGTAATCATCACACTGCATATTAAGTACTGGAATATCTGCAAAGCTAGCTAAAGTTTCCATGTATTTGCTTCCACCTGGTTCACTTCTTCTAATTCCCATCCCATCTCCATAACGACTAAGTACCTTTATGGTATCCTGTTCAGTTTCACCATGGTCTATTTGTGTCGCTTTTGGTGTTAAATAATGAGCATGTCCTCCTAATTGAGTAATACCGGCTTCAAATGCATTTCTTGTTCTAGTTGACTCTTCAAAAAACAGCATAAAAAATGATCTAGCCTTCAAAATATCATCATGTGGTATATTTAAATACCTATCCTCTTTTAATTTCCTTGTAACTTCCATAACATCTTCAATATCTTCTTTAGTCCAATCTTGAGTAGTAAGTAAATGCTTCCCTTTTAAATTAGGTCTCATCTTTAAATTCCTCCTTATTTTTATTAAAAATATATACTATATCTATTTTAACTTAAATTTTTTGGTAATAATGAATAGAACCCAATAGCTTCTGCCACGTCATTAATATCTATATATTCGTCATTTATATGGCAATTTTCTCCTTTGCCAGGGCCAAAACCTAAAGTAGGGATTCCTGCCTTCCCCATTGTGTAATTACCATTTGTACTAAAGCCCCAAACATCAATATTGGGTTTTTCTCTATAATATTCTTCAAAAGCTTTTTTGCCTGCCTCAATTAATTCATGTTTTTCATCCAAAATCCAGGCTGGAAAATATTCTTCTGCCTTAATTTCTGACCCTTTATAAGTCTCGTCATTAAAGGTCATTAGACTTATTTCAGCTTCTTCAGCACCAGATAATTCAGATAATTCTTTTAAGACACTATCCTTACTATCAACTGTAGTGGTTCTTCTATCCATAATAACGCGACATTTTGTAGGAGTCGAATTTAAAGAATTGGTTTCAACTTCAACTTTTGTCACACAAATATCTCCCTTACCTAAAACTGGATCTTCAGGCAATCTTTTATTTAAGTCTTTAACAGCTTCAATAAATGGTGTGGCTTTATAAATCGCATGATTGTCATCTTCATGAACACTAGCATGAACCGATTTACCTGAAAATACTGCTTCTAAAAGCATTCTGCCCCGATGTCCTCTACAAATCTTAAAGTCACTTGGTTCACCTACAACAGCAAAATCGGGATCTATATTTTGTTCATCTAACATTTTGCCCAAAGCGACTCCTTCACAAGTCTCTTCCATAATAGAAGCACTAATATAAACTGTAAATTCATCGGCTAAATTCAGTTTTTTAATCGCCTTACCTGTATATAGAAAAGAAACAAGACTCCCCTTGTCATCACATGCACCTCTCCCATATAACTTATCTCCTTTAAAAGTACCTTGATAGGGATCTGTAGTCCAATTACTATCATCTCCGGATGGTACTGTATCCATATGGGCATCAAATATTATTTTTTTGGAACCCTCTCCAATTCTACCTATAACATTTCCTAAACTATCTTCCTTGATTTCATCATAATCAAATCTTTTCATTATTTTCTTTACTTCAGCAGCCATTTCTGCTTCATTACCTGTATCACTGGAAATATTAATTAAATTTTTTGTAGTCTCTTTAATATTTTTTTTATTTTCTTTAATAAATTTTTTAATATTATCTACTTTCGACATATTTCCCCTCCTCTAATGTAATCGTTTTAAACAATTACATTAAAAAATGTTTAATTATAATAAAATATGGACTAAATAGGTGATTATATTAATTTTAATCACAATCTAACCTAAATTATGACTAATCTTTTGTAATCGATTACATAACTCCTAGTTAATTTATTCAATACAAAATCAAATATCCCTCCCTGTTTCTTTAAAAAATTATTTATTTTTTATATCAGAAAGCAATTTTCCTCCCCCGCCAATATTCTCATAATCCATTTCTTTAATTAACACAGTAAAAGCACTCTCTGAAATACCAGTGATTTCACTAGTTTTTTGAGTCAATTCTTCAACTAATCTTCTTTTTTGATCTTTATTAAGATTTCCACCAATTCCATCAATATTTATAACAGGCATTAATATCCCCCCACTTTTAATTATTTTAATGTTGAAAATCCAATGAATCTTTGGAAAATATATTTGAAACAGTGAACCTTTCCCACCAAATATGAAACAAGATTTGCACCATAGGCACTAGCTACGCTTCGGAAGGAGCTTCTATTACTTCATATATAACATAGTGGCTATGTACTACTAGATAGATTTAAACGAAGTTTTGTGATTAAGTTTCCACCTTTTAAACAAAACTTATTCGTTTCGAAAGGTACACAACTTCATTATCCCTAGCTCGTTTAACGAGTTCAGGAATACATTTATCTTTTAAAGATTTTCTTAATATATTAAGACTTTCATTAATATCGCTATTAATGGTGGTCTTTTTGTTTTTAAACAATCCCTTTGTTATTCTACGAAAAATATTATAATTAGATTTATATTCCACAGCACTACATCCACTTGTATAGGCTTCATTAAGTTTAATAGTGATTTAAAAAGTCATTTTAAAAGATTATTGAAAGGAAAAGGTTATAAATTATTAGAGTTTAGTGGTGAAAAAGATCATACATTATGTTTAGCACACCACCACAAGTACAGCTTTCAAAAGTCATTAACAGTTTAAAAACAAGTACATCTAGTTTAATTAGAAGGGATTATGGTGATTAAATGAAAAATATTTATTCGGAAAAGCATTTCTGGTCAAGAAGTTATTGCATTATATCTACTGGTGGTGCAAGTATTAAGGGTGTTAAAAAATATATAGAAGACCAAGACCGTTAAAATTCATCTGCCCCTAAATTAAAATTTAGTGGGAGTTTTCTTTTAACATTTTTTATAAAAGTAATCCCTTCTTTTATTTTTTATAGAAGGGATTACCGATTTATTTTGATATGATTATCAAATATTTGAACTTTTTAAAACCATTTCATGAATTATAAAACATATTATAGGCATTTACCTATTACATTTATAACTATTTTAAATATATTTGCTTTCAATTAATTACTATCTACGGAGTCCAACTTAAATCATAAGAATAAATTCCCCATCCACTATATTCTCCTACTTGACCTATATGTTCAAAATTATCTACTATATCTTTTGCATCCGGTGAACTTCTAAACAAAATCTGACCTTCTGTATCTACAGGAGCAAGTGACCAATTATAATCAGGCTCAGGTGCTTCTCCATTGTTTTCATTTAAATAATCTGCTATAGCCTCTCTGACAGATTTTCTATCTTCTTCTTTAGTAGATAAAATTTTGTTTTCTTTAACTGCATTTGGAAAGTCTCCACCACCAGTAGACCTATATTGATTAGTAACTACTACAAATTCATCATCTTTTGTAATTGGCTCACCATCATGTGTTGCTTCAACTATTCTCTCACCAGCTGGTTTAGTCACATCAACGACATAATTTATTCCTTCAAATATATCAAAATTATAGTCTACATAATCTTCATCTACAAGAAATTGATCCTCACTTTTATCAGGATTAATTTGATTAAAGTTTTCCATACCCGCTTCCATCCATTCTTTTAATTCTTCACCATTAAGCTTTAAATAAGCTATATCATCACCAAAAAAGTTCAAAGAAACTAAATCCTCTTCTGTAATATTACCAGAATCTATGTCTATATAAAATTCTGGACCTCCATCATCTTTTCTACCTGCTTTTTGAGGAGCCATCTGTGAAACTAACGGTAAACCTTCATATTCTGTTCCTTTAATACGTTTTTCAGCATAATGTAATTTTGCTTCTTGAACTAATTCTACTGCAGTAGTTTCCATAACTCTAGCCATATAAGAAGTTACTCTGTTATTTAAAGGAGCAACCTCTTCAGCAGAAATTACCGAAGTTAAAAGAACAAAACTTAAAATTAAGACTAAAAATATACTTAATGAATATTTTTTTAACATTATTATATACCTCCTAAAAGATTATGTTACTCATTAATTACAAATGATTTATTTACGAATATTTAATTCAAGAGGACCTACTAATCTTGGCTTTATTACTAACTCGTCACCTCCTTTATTTAAAGTAATTATGAAATAATTATATGCACTAGCACTATTCTTTAAATACCAAGTTTCTTCTGCGTAATGGGGCTTCCTTAATGGTGCACCCCAACCCCCATCACCTAAATAAATAATACCATCTTCTTTATCAATATAATTTTCATAACCATTGTTTTCAATCTTTGAATTCCAATACTTAGGATAAAGTTTAGTTTTTAAAACTTCATTTAGAATATTATTTTTTGTAAAAGTATCATTTTGTTTTTGGAACAATGCTAGCTGGAATATCAACTCTTCCATGGCAACATCTATGTTATCAAAATCTTCTTTCCATTCCCCTGAACTTATACTTTGCAAAGTCGAATTACTCCAAGGGGAATAATCTTTTTCAGGATCAAAATTTCTCTCAGCTTTTTTCATACCCTCTGTTAATTTTTCTTGTAAACTAGCAGATATTGAATTTATTTTTAAATATTCTGAAATTTTAAAAGTATGGTCATCTGCTTCAAGTACAACATCTACTCCATATTCCTCAAATAAAGGTAACCAATATTCCCTAATTTTTATAGAATGAATTCCAAAAAATGCTTTTCGACTACGCCAGGCTGGGAGATGATACTGTACAATAATCCATTTCTTATCTTGATGCTCTTTTAAAGTTTTTTTCAACCACTCAGTTTGTTCACCCTCAATTTCACTAGTATGATCACTATCAAGAGTAATTAATACTAATTCAGAAGAAATTTCCAAATCATAATATTTTTCATTTCCTGGCAAGTTGAAATAATTATAATAATAGGAAGCATCCTCTTTCTCTCCTAGATAACCACCTTCAACTTCATGGTTACCTATTGCAGGAACTATCGGTATTTTTCTATTTGAATTAACCATTAATTCATCCCAATCTTCTAACCACCAATTCCACTGTTCATTATTTTTTGCATTCTGAATATAATCTCCACCGAAAACTACAAAATCTGGATTATCTTCACTTGCTTTAGAATTGATTCTTCTCCTAATCTCTCTTCTCATCTCTCTTTCTCCACGTTCTGTTCTAGAATCCGCACCTGCAATAAAAGTTATTTTACCTTTTTCAGGCAAAGTTTTAAAAGTAAATTCCTTTACCTTCTTATTTTTTAAATATATTTGAGCTTTATACTCTTGACCAGGTTTTAGACCATTTAAACTAGCTGTGTAAATCCAATTATCTCCTTCTTCAAAATTCTTTTTTTCAGGTTTTATTTTGGACCATTCTTTTTTTTCTTCCGATTCAGTATTCACAATATATTGTAAATGATACTCTTCATAATTTTCTTGACTAATCCACGTTATCATTTGAGACTCTTGAGGGTTTTCTACCCAGGTTAATAATACCAAAGGCCCATTATTTTCAGCATTAACAACTCCAAATATTCCAACTAAGAAAATTAAAATTAGTCCTATAACTACTAATTTTTTCTTGAACTTATTTGCTTTTTTGATCAACAATAATTTAACCTCCTATTTAAAATTGATTTATAATAATATACCTATTCATTTTTTTACGGATAATTCAACCGTATCAATGATCTTTTTATACTCAATACTTCGACAGAATTTCCCGGTTATTATATCTTTAATTTTTTTCTTCAACTGGATACGAAATTAACTAAAGTAAATTATAGGTATTCATTAACTTACTAAGACTACAAAATAAACAATGGACAAGAAATGGATCCCAAAATACTTTTTGTAGAAAATCTGACTTTACTTCTTCTTTTTCTAAATTTTGTACTGTAATAACTACAAAATTCTAAGTATAACTGTACAAGCTAGAAACTCTCCCACAGAACAAACCTACCCTTACTCTGGTTAAATTTACTTCCTCTTTTATTCAGGTCATCGACAGTTTTTGTTCTTGTTAATTTACTTTAAATAAACGACTAAATTTTTAAATCTTTACACTTGATATCTTAATAAGATTACTTCTAAAAACTATTTTGTCTTTAATTTTAGAATTTTTATATTTATTAAAACAACAGTATTCAACTTTTAAATTATCTTCTCATGTAAAATTTTTAGTTAACTCATTTCTAAATTATATTTATTTTCTAAAGTTATTATATTTTTATCTTTTGGAATTGTACCTTTTTTATACAATACTAAAAATTTACTTTTGTTTTTCACTGGAAATGGTGTGGAATGCCAGATTCCTTTTTTAAATATTAAAGCTTCACCATTGGGAATTAAAAATGCTTCTTTTTCGGAAGCATTTTCCCCAATTGCAACTGGTACAATAATATCGGTTCCTAAAGGAATCAGCATTTCAGAACTATTATTATGTCTTTCAAGTTCTGTAAATTCTAACTTTCTATCCTTAGCTATACCTAAATTCACTTCAACTTCAGTATTATTAAAATCAATTAATCCCAGATTTGACCAATAATCTACTGAAGGAGAAGTCCAATCTTTTTCGGTTGGTTCTCCAATTAATTGGCCATATTTAGCAAAATTAGTTTTTGTAACTTTTCTTATTTCAATAGAATTTTTCATACTTATCTCCTCTCTTTATATATTATCTTTTAAAATTTGATTTATACCTATTTCATGTAAAAATCACATATCTGTTGGTCTATCTCATTTAATACAAAATTATTACACATTTATAATAATATATTTTATAATTAAAGTATTATTAATTTAATCAAGTTTTTATTAAACCAAGAAAAAACAAACCGTTAATTCACAATGATGCAAAAACTGAACTCACATCACATTAAAATTAAGTAAATATTAAAATATTATAATAATATTATCCTTTTACACCACCCGATGTAAGTCCAGCAATAACATGACGTTGTAGAAACATAAATAATGCAATTACAGGTATTGTACTAATTACAGCACCAGCCATTAGTAAATTCCAGTCTGTTTGATATTGGCCCATGAAAGCCCGTAAACCAATTGGCAATGTCCTTAAACTAGGTGAATCTATAAATGTCTGGGCAAAAATAAATTCATTCCAAGCTAAAATGAATGCATTTATAGTAGTTGCTACAATACCAGGAGTTGCTAAAGGTAAAGTTACTCTAATAATTGCTCCAAATTTTGTAGTCCCATCTATCATAGCTGACTCTTCCATATCCCGCGGTATTGCATTGAAATAATTTGTAAGCATCCAAACACTGAAAGGTAAAACAAAGGAAATATATGCAATTATAAGTGCTAAATGGGTATCTAGTATGTCCAAAATCCTCATGATATTATAATAAGGTGTTACTAATAAAACTAAAGGAAACAATTGACTAACTAAAAATAATACTTTTAATGATTCACTTCCGGGTAAATCATATCTAGAAAACCCAATAGCAGCTAAAATTGCAATTATAATAGTTGTAACCGTTGCTATACTTGCTACCTTCAAACTGTTAAAGAAATATATCATTAAATTACCATCTGTCCATATTTTTTGAAAAGATTCCCAATGAAAACTACTAGGAAATATTTTAGGAGGGTAAGTCAATACTTCTCCACCACTTTTTAAAGCAGTTGTTACCATCCATAGAAAGGGAAATATTGCAAATATTAAAAATATACCTAATACAAAATATAATAATATATTAAATAGAGTAGAGTTTTCATTCATCTTTATTCACCACCCCCAAATATTTTCTTGCCATATAAAATAACAAATACAAATAATATAGCAAACATAATTACAGCCGTAGCCGTAGACTGCCCAAAATTAAATGCTTGAAATGATTTTTTATAAACAAAAGTTGTCAAGACTTCACTTGCGTGAGCCGGACCACCTTCTGTAAGGATCCAAATCATTGAAAATGCATTAAAACTCCAAATAGTTGTTAATAAAGAAGCAAGATAAAGTGTTGGTTTTATTGACGGTAGAGTAATATATCTTAGCTGCTGCCAAAAAGTAGCCCCATCTACTTTAGCCCCTTCATACAATTCAACTGGAATTGATTGTAAAGCAGCTAGTGTTAAAATCATAACAAATGGGAAGTTTTTCCATATTTGCGGTAAAATAACTGCTGCCAGCGCTGTATTGTAATTACCCAGCCAAGCAACTGCTTCATTTAAAATTCCGGTCTCTACTAAAAAATGATTCAAAATACCAAATCGAGCATCGTACATCCATCTCCAGGTAAATGCTGCAACTACACCTGGAATTGTCCAGGGAATTAACATTAAACCTCTAAAAGCACCTTTAAATCTTAATTTTTGATTTAATATAATTGCTGATGAAACTCCAAGAAACATCTCAAAGCCCACTATAGAAATTACCCAAACAGCAGTATGTGATAAAGCTCGCCAAAATATTGGATCACTTAAAATTACTTTATAATTTTCAAGCCCAATAAATGGAGTTCCTCCTGGTCTAAGTAAATTAATATCTTGAAAACTCATTATTAAATTATATAATAGCGGATATGCTACTACTGTAAAGAGTATTATACATGCTGGAGCAAGTAATAACACGGCTACTATTCGATTTTTCATAAATGGAGTTACATTTAATAAAGCATTCTCTTTGCTGTTTTTCTGTGCCATAATATCCTCCTTTTAAATATAGGGGCTATCTTACAATAGCCCCTATTTTTATTTCAATTAATAATTGGATTTATTCAGCTAATAATTCATCTATATTTTTAGCAGCATCATTTAGAGCATCATTAACTGATTTACCTTCATGTAATATTTTCATGAATTCTGGTTGAATAGTATCATAGTCAACCTGTGTCCATTTTGGAATTGGAGGACGAGGTTGCGCAAATTCTAATGATTCAAATAAGGGTTCTATTTTCTTGTTATTTTTTAAGAATTCTTGATGTTCTATTGCGTCTTTACGTGCCGATGTTCTTTTACTCTCATCAAATACATTTAGTGTTTCTACACTGGTCATATAGTCTATCCACTTATAGGCTGCCTCTGTATTTTCACTATTTGCATTAATGCATAAATGTCCTCCACCAAGAATAGAAGCTCTACCAGCTCTACCTTTAGGAAGTTTAGCTATACCATAGTCAAAATCAAATGATTTATTCTCTAATTTCATGTAAACATTTTGGAATCCAAATACCATACCTACAGTTTCCGTAGCAAAACCAGAAGCTATTTCTTCCCAGCTTTTCCAAGTTGAAGAAGCTTTAGGCACAACACCATCTTGGGTTACCATATTAATCCAAAATTCAGTTGCCATTTTACCCTGTGGACTATTCAAAGCTGCTTCTTTCATATTATCTTCTAAGACATTAGCACCAAATGCCCAGAAAGGGGAAAACCATTCAAACGAACCTCCCCAATGGCCCATATAGCCAAATCCGTGGGAATCTGTTTCTTTTGTTATTAGATTAGCTGCTGCTCTGAATTCACTCCAGGTATCTGGTGGATCTTCAGGATCTAAACCAGCTTTTCTGAAAAGATCTTTATTATAAAAATATCCTAAAGCATTTGTATGGTAAGGCACACCATATATTTTATCTTCATGAGTTGCAGCTTTAAGAGGAGTTTCGAAAAATTCATTTTTCTTATCTCCCATCATATCTCCAACGGGCTGGATTATTTCCATCGCTGCCATTTGTGGTACCCAGATAATATCGTTCATTATAACATCTGGACCACCGCCACCTCTGGAAACTCTAATGAATTTATCTCTATAAGAACCTGAACCATAGACAGTAGGAATTAAATTTACTTTTATGTTTGGGTTTTCTTCCATGAATTTCTCTGTTGCTTTTACTATTGCAGAATCTTCTTCATTTTCATAAAATGACTGATAGATCCACACATCAATTTCTGTCTCACCCTGTGCCTGGACTCCGTTAGCTAAAAATAAACCTGCTAATAATACTAATAAACCTGTTAAAGCAATTATTCTTTTCAACAAAATAAACCCTCCTTTAAATAATTTTTTATCTAATTTCCAAACCTAATTCTACCAAATTGTTATTATTTGAAATTTCTCACCCCCCGTTATAAAGTTTGTATTTAATGAAAAAATCCTATTTTCACCTTATCCCCATAATTTATACTTAATTAATTTAAACTTTCAAACTTGTTGATTATTTTAAGAATTTACTAAACTTTATACTTCTCTAATTGAGTTGGTTCTATTTCAAAACCTAAGCCGGGTTTTTGGGGCACATTAATATACCCATTTTTAATCTCTAAACCTTCTTTAAATAAGATATTATTTGCCGCATGGTCCCAACCTGGTTTTTCATAGGGATATTCAAACCATGGACAATTTGGTAATGATGCTGCTAGCTGTAAATTAGCATATAATCCAATACCATTACTCCAAGTATGAGGAATAAATTTTTTATGATATGCTTCAGCAATACCTGCAATTTTTCTCAATTCAAATAATCCTCCAGAAAAACTAGCATCCCCCTGTAAAATATCATAACAATCATTTTCAATTAATTGTTTGAATTCCGCAATCATTTGATTTTTTTCTCCACCAGCTATGGGAATACTAAGTTTATTAGATAATTTTTTTAATCCCTCTATATCAAAACGAGGTAATGGTTCTTCTAGCCAGGCTATTCCCATTTTTTCTAATTCTTTACCAACCTCTAGTGCAGTATAATAATCCCATTGATTAACACTTTTAGAACCAGGAAGAGCATCTGCCTGGTTAGCATCTACCATAATTTCCATTGATTCTCCTACAGCTTCCACAACATCACGAGCTATTTTAATATCATTTGAAGGATCATTGTCATGAAACCGTAATTTAATGCCAGAAAAACCAGCTTCTTTTATTTGTATTGCTTCTTTAACTCTATCTTCAGCTGATCTAACTTCCCCTAAACTAGCATATACTTTTATTTCATCTTGAAATCCCCCCATCAATTTATATACTGGTCTATTTGCATCTTTGCCAATTATATCCCAAATTGCCATTTCAACTCCCCAAGGCCATATCGTTCTTAGACTAGCATTTCTCAAAACTTTTTCTATCTCTTCTATATTAAATACATCTAAACCAATCAAATTATCTTTAATAAATGTATTGACACCTACTACCCCTTCTTTGCCAGAAGCAGGCAAGGCCCCATAACCTTTTATTCCAGTATCAGTAGTTATTTCAATTAAAGTCAAGGGTAATTCCCTCATAGTAAGCCCAGGTCCCCAGGCTGGATGAAACTCGCCTGGAAGAGGATGAACCACCAAGTTCGCTTTAAGATTTTCAATTATCATTAAATTCACCTCTTGTCCTGTTACAATATTCTAAATATTTTTATTATAGTAACTTATGGAACAGTGTTATTTGCATCAGTTAATTTTATTCTAATACCACTGTCTCTATATCTAATAACTTACCTAATTCTATTAATTCCTTTTTAACATCTGCATATACCAAACTTAAATGATGTTCATATCCACCATAAATTATTGTGTCTAATACTTCATTAATATCTGAATCAAATTTAACAACAGCCGCTGTACCGTCAGGTGTTTCAGTAGTATCAACTGCTTCTCCACTTGTAATTAATAGTCGATAATCTCCTTTATTCATACTAAGTCTCGCAATAGTAACTTCTCCAGGTTGCATAGCAAATTCTACATTGATTCCTCCTATACCAAATTCTTCACCTATTTTAACAGGACTTTCTGAATGTGCATGGCAAAATGGTGCTACTCCACAATGCCACATTACTCCTGTGTTTTTGTCTTTTTCTATTTGAACTAAATCAGCTATAAAGGGCGCACTATCTCCAAGTTCACTTAATATATAGGAAGTAACAGTACCTAATACATCTCCTTCACAACCTGTAACTATATCATCATTAGTTAACTTCGAAAGAGTGGCACAAGCGGCTTGTCCATAATCTTCTATAAATTCTGGCCAGCATTTTACTGCTACTGCATCTAAAGAAAACTCATCTATTATATCTTTAAAACTTTTATATGTCCTTGAATACTGACTCTGTTTATTTTTAGGTAGTTCATCGTAGTTATCTGATAATTCACTAAGTTCGCTATCAAAATCAGAAGTATCTTCCCCTTTATGTGATTCTGCTTTTTGATATAATTTACTTAAATCTACATGAGTTATACGGGGACCAACATTTTTACGTAATTTCAATTCATTAATGCCAAAAGTATAAAACCCTGGTGTGTGTGAACCAAACAAACCTACATTTAAATCTTTTAAATCTTCTTTTAATGAATTCACTTTGAACCAACTAACTAATTCATTATTAATTTTCTCTTCAGTAGGATTACCATATATATATTTATATTCCTTATCAAGATTTGAAAGAAGACTGGAATTTAAATTTACTCCACACAATGAGTTTAGTTTAATATTCTCTTCTATCTTAGGTTCAGGAATTCCCCAAAGTAGAAAAGGACCATCAAAAGATTTTGCGAATTTCATAAAAACTTCTCCTGAAGAAAATGTTCCACTTTGAATTATTACCTGATCAACATTATTATTTTTAAACTTTTCTATAGCATTTTGGGCATCGTTTTCTGTAATAACTAAATCTCCAGCTGTAACTACTGATAAGTCATCAATACTCTCAAGTAAATCTATAGATTTCTTTCGAGTTTCACCGGCTAAATCAAGATTAAATCCATATTGCTTTCCTAAAGATACAAAACCAATTTTAAACTTATTCATATTTTTCACCTTCCTTTAATTTATGTTATATCAAATCATTATAATTTCTCATCATATAATTTAATAGTTCTAATTTTTCACTGCTGTTTCTGTTAAAAAGTCTTCTAATACTAAAGTTGAAGCGCCTAATAAAGGTCCTACATCTTCATCTTTATATGAAAACTCTACTTCTATATTATCGCTTAAACCCTCCATAGAATGTTTTTGTACAACTTTCCACAAATAATGTAGTACTTGATTATATCCTACTTTTTGAGGCCAACCTCCAATTATAATCTTTTCAGGATTTAAGGTATTTATTAAGTTAGCTATCCCTATCCCTAAATAATCTAATGCTTCCTCTATTACTTCATTCACTTTTTTTTCATTTGAATTTAATATTTCCCATAACTCTTCTTCTCTTTTAATTGTAATATCTAATTTATTTTCAATATTACTTTGTAATACTTTTGTAGAACAATAAGTTTCTAAACATCCTCTATTTCCACAACTGCAAAGCGGTCCATTAAAATTTATAGTGGAATGGCCAATTTCAGCAGCATTATATTCAGAACCATGATAGATTTGTCCATTTGCAATAATACCTGCTCCTATACCTTTGCCTACATAAACATATACAAAATCATCTCTTTCTTTGTCATGCTTTAACCATTTTTCTCCTAAAGCAACTGCATGTGCTAAATTATCTATTCTAAATGGTATATCTGGGAGAATTTCTTTAAAACTAGATTTAATATCAACTTTACTCCATCCCATTGGGGCGGAATAAGTTAATTCCCCTTTGTCTATATCAACTACACCTGGCAAAACTATCCCAACTCCAAGTAATGGCGCTATTTCTTTTACATCCTCTAATATATTATTTAAAAAATTTCTACAGATATTTAAAATTTTCTTTGGGGGTAAATTAATATCAAAATCATTTTCATATTTTTTTAAAATTTGAGGGCTCAAATTTGTAATAACTCCATTTATGTGATCAGGCCTTAAATCCAACCCAATAATTGACCTGCTACTTTCATTAAATTCCATCATAATTGGTTTCCGGCCTACATTAGATTCTCCTACACCAGATTCTATTATTAAATCTCGTTCCATTAATTCCTTAGTAATTCTAGATATACTAGGAGGAGTTAGTCCTGTTTTTTCTGCTAACTCTGATCTAGAGATACTTACATTGCGTCTTATTAAATTTAAAACAGTTATTCTATTATATCTGCTCATATCATTAAACCCTAATCTCACTTTAACTCACTCCCAATATGAAAATTATTTCTATAATTTTTTATCCTCTGTTTTTTGTCGGTTATTCTAACTGCATTATTCTTTAAAAAATAATTTAAATCACCAGCTGTTGGAATTCCAGCTCGTCCTCCAATTACTGTGGTTTTGATTGCCGATACTGCTGATGCAATCTTAGCAGTCTCTTTTATACTTTTGTTATTTAATAATCCATATATAAATGCTCCATGATAAACATCACCAGCTCCAGTTGTATCCTTGGTTTCTACTGAAAAAACTTCCTGGTGAAAAACCTCATTCTCATAGTATATTAATGAACCTTCTTTACCCATTGTTATAACAACTATTTCCGGTCCTTCCTGAGACAATTTTAATAATATATCCTCAAATTTATCTAATTCGTTGTCTAAACTTTCTCCATACCCTTCTGCAAACTCTTGCGAAGTAATGAGTACATTGATAAAAGGTAGAAGATCAATTATTGCAGTTTCAAAAAAATCAGCATCAAATATAGTTGTAATATCTTCATTTTCAATTTCTTTTAATATTTCATATTCTAATTTCCTAGGGTAAGCCATATGTAAAAAATCTGCCTGTTTTATGTAATCAAGATCTATTTCGGAATAATTTAAAGTTTCTAGCTCACCTTTATTATATAAAATATTTCTGCCACTAGTTTTTTGATCACTTAACACTACTGAAAAAGGTGTCTTTCCCGCTTTCTCATACTTTAAGTGGATAGTATCTACCCCATGTTCCTTAAAATCTTTTGTAACAAATTTCCCGAATTTATCATTACCAACCTTACCTATAAAACCTGTTTGTTCTCCCAAACGAGCTAGTGTCACAAGAGCAGTAGCTACCTTACCACCTCCTTGATAGGAATATTCCTGAATAGGTAATGATTCATCTTTATCCGGTAAATGATCGATATTAAATAATAGGTCTACACAAGGTACCCCAATTCCAACAACATCCAAATCCATTACCCACACCCCTTTAAATTTTTAATTCATACAACAAATCCATATCAACTAAAGTTGATTACTTGAATTTAACATATTCATTTTTTCTTTTATTACCTTTACCATTTCATATTTTGCTTGATCGGTAAAAATATTGTTATATATGGTGTTTGGATTATCTGCCAATGCCTGTTTAAATCCTTCTATCATTGCTACACTAACTTCTGTATTAATATTAACTTTATCAATTCCATTTTTAACTGCTTTTCCTAACTCTTCACCTGATAAGTAAGAAGAACCATGTAAAACCAATGGTATATCAATTTTTTCTTTGATTTTTCTTAGTAGTTCTATATTTAATTTAACATCGTCTTCATTGTATCCATGGATACTTCCTATAGATATTGCTAAATAATCAACATCAGTTTCTTTAACAAAGTATTTAGCTTCATCAGGATCAGTAAAAACACTATCTCCTTTTTCTTCACCTACATGGCCTAATTCCGCCTCAACTGATACTCCTGAAGCATGAGCAGTTTCTACAACTTTTTTAGTTAATGCAATATTTGCCTCTAGAGATTTAGTAGAAGCATCAATCATAACAGAAGTGAAGCCTGCTCGAATAGCTTTACAAATGGTTTCATATTTTTCTCCATGATCTAAATGTAAGGAGGCAGGAACTTTCGAAAGTCCAATTCTAGTTTTAACAAGGGAAACAAGTGTTTCCATTTCTACTAAACCCATCTCAAAAATTCCAGACCAAGCTTGAATCATAACAGGAGATTTATTTTCCTCCGCTGCATCCATTACAGCTTGTGTCGTTTCTAAATTATATATATTAAAAGAACCTATACCATAATTACTATTTTTAGCTTTATTTAAAATATTTTTAGTATCTACTAATGGCATTATTTCTCCTCGCTTTCCAATTTTATTTTTATATCCTCTTTTTGAGGCGCAATTACTATTTTAAAACCTTCATGTAGCACTTTATCCGGATCAACCTCGGAGAGAACCGGGGATGCCTTACCAGTATCTATTATATTACACCCTGAAAAACTCTTTATTTCTTTATCTAAGGCATCAATAATATTCAACTCCATTTCTTTTAGACTAGAATTCTCAATTTTAATTTCAATTTGATTTTTAATTTTCTTAACCTTTATTTTACAGCCATCATCCCGAGAAAAAGTTGCTTCTTCAGAAGGATATATTTCATATATTAGCTTATCCTCTTCATTTTTTATTTTTTTACTCTCTACAGGTAATATTGTATCTATACCAGCAGGTAGGAGTGGAATAATTGATCCTTTTTTAATAAATAAAGGTATTCTTTTTAAACTAGCAATATATTCGATTTCTTGGTTACCATCATACTCATTGCCGGTCCACCAATCTATCCATTTTCCTTTTGGAAGATATATTCTTTTGAAATTTCCACCATAATAAATTGGAGCCACTAAAATTTCTTCTCCAAATAAGTATTCATATTGTGCACATTCAAGTTTATGAACTCTCTCATCATCTTGGTAGGCAAAAGGTAAAGCTTTCATTATTGGTTCACCTGTTTGAGCTGCTCTTTTAGAATATTTATAAATATAAGATAATAATCTCATATGAAGTTGAGCATAATTTTTATAGATAATTAAGGTTTCACTATCAAAATTCCAGGGATCATGTTCTCCTTTTCCATGTATTTGCATTATTGGGGAGAAAGCACCGAATTGAGCCCACCTAATAAATACTTCTTTAGAAGGTTTTCCAAAGTAACCTCCTATATCGCTAGCCCAATAGGGGAAACCAGACATTCCAGCAGAAAGTCCAGCACTTATAACACTAGGTAAACCACTCCATGGAGCAAAGCCTGGCGCCTGATCACCAGCCCAAATACCAGGATATTTTTGAGATCCATGCCAAGCAGAGCGAGCAAAAAGTATACCATCTTTTTCTTTAACAACTTCCCAAGTTAATCGGTTATACAATTCAGGAAATATGTTATGCATTTCTGCTCCTGTTTTTCCATTGTCAAATACTGAATCAACTGGCACCTGTTCACCAAAATCAGTTTTAAATCCTACAATTCCAAGCTCCATTACTTCTCTTAAATTATCCTGCCACCACTTAACTACTTTCGGCTTTGTAAAATCAAGTACTGAGCCACGCAGGGTTGGTGAATTACCTAGTTTATTGACATATACACTTCCATCCTCTTTTTTAATGAAGTAGCCTTTTTCTTTAGCATTTTTATAAGCTTCAGTTCCTGACATTAGCCAGGGAGAAATCCAAAGTACAATTTTATAACCTTTTTTGCTTGCATCATTAATCATTTTTTTGTAATTAGGATATTTGTTCTCATCAAACTTAAAAGTATGGTACTCGGTTTCCCAACCTGCATCTATTAATTTTATTGTTCCTGAGATATTAAGTTCTCGTTGTGTATTGAGATCTTCATAAACACTTTCTTGATTTTCAACCTTCCAATCTCTGGATTTCCAGGGACCAAAAAAATACTTTTGTGGAGAACTGGGTTTCCCAACTATTTTTAGATATCTATCGAGTATATCTTTCATTTCAGGTCCATATATGAAGTTTATTTCTAACTGAGAATCCATGTTGATTATGGAATATTTATTTGAATTGTCTATCTCACCCATCTTACAGATACAACGATGGTCAGTATCTATCATCATTCCATACCCACGGGGACTCATAAAGAAGGGAATAGGCTTATAAGTCGAGCCTGGATATGAACCATTTTCAACCCATAAATCTACTTTTTCTCCTTTTTTATCAATAGATCCAAATCTTTCTCCAAACCCATAGAAATGATCTCCTTCATTTATTTGCCACTCAGCAGCAAAACTGGAAATCTCATTTTTATCCGAAATATTTTCAAAAGTAAAATTAACTACATAATCTAATTTTTTTGTCACATTTAGTCTGACTTTTGTATTTTTATTACTTAAAAGTTTTATAGTTAAATTTCCATTATTAAAATCATACCCTTCAATTATATTTAAAAATTCTCTCTTTTCTACATTTTTATGATTAAAATAAAATCCTTGCCCCTCCATTTTATAATTCCCAGTAATAGAAGTTTGATCTTTAGTAATTTCTACGGCGAAAGGATCTTTATGAAATTTGATCTTCATTCCGTCTATATTATATGATATGTACCCTGAGTTTTTCTCCAGTTTTGCATTCAATATTTAACACTCCTTACATTATTATAAGTTTAAATATACTCATTCGCCCATTCAATATCAAGTTCCATTAATTTTTCTTTTTCCGGTTTACCTTCTTTTCTGGTCCATCCCATCATTTTATAATATGTTTGCACAGCTTCTTTAAATTTTTTCCTATCTACTTTTCTATCATCATCAAAAATGCCCACTTCAAACATTTTATCAGGGAGTGTATCTTCTTTAGCTGTTAGTCCTTCACGTAAATTAAATACTCTAGTTAAGTTGATGCTTCTTTCTCCAATTTTAGCTAAATCAAATGTGGTGGTATTCCAACCTGTAACAGCATTAACCATTTCTACCTGTTGTTCGTATGTGAAAGGCATAAATAAACACATAACTAATGAGTTTAATAAACTTGTCCACATTACTCGATAAGCATACATTCTTACTTTCTGGTAATCTAATTGTTCCATTGGTAAACCTTCAGAAATGCCAAGAGCCTTGATTTCATCAATAGCAAAACTACCAGGCACATAAAAGTCATCTAATATATTATGAACATGATCAGCACCAGTTGGAGAAAGTGCATAACCTAAAGCTGTACCTTTCTTTGTTCTGGGCTCATGATAAGGAACTGACTGCCCCTTTACTTCTACCGCTAATTTTTCTGCCCCATTACCAAACGTTTTAGCCGCTTGCCTAATTCCATCTGCTAAAATATCTCCGAGACCTTCGCGGTTAGCTATTTGTTTTGTTAACTTAACCATGGCTTCCCCATTACCAAAAACTAATTCCATACCATTGGTCGCTTTTTTATCAATAATTCCTTTCTCAAAACATTCCATTGCAAAAGCAATTGCTCCACCTGTCGATATAGTATCTAATGTATAAGCATTACAAATCTCATTAGCCTTAGCAACAGCTTTTAAATCTGAAACCCCACACATAGAACCAAAAGATGTAAGAGTTTCATATTCAGGCCCTCCATATACTCTATCTACATTATATGGTTCTTCTACCTCTACCACCTGTTTGCATCTAACTGGACAGGCATAACAAGTATCTCTCCCAACTAATATAGTAGAATGCATTTCCTCACCAGAAATATCTTGGGCATTTTCAAAACTGGCTTCATTGAAATTTCTTGTTGGAAGTCCATCCCCCATATTATGATCCATAATAGATCCAGGAGTTCCCATTTCTACTGCCCATCCACAATATTCATCAACGTTTTCATTTAACCATTTTGCAATTTCTAAAACTTGATCTCTGTCATGAAAATCAAGCCTATTGTTAGCTTTAACAGCTACTCCTTTTAAGTTTTTCGAACCCATAACTGCTCCCATGCCTGTCCTACCATAGGCATGAGTAATATCGTTCATTATACTGGCAAACTTAACTTCATTTTCTCCGCCAGGACCAATCAAAGCTGTTCGAACAGCACTTTCTCCAGTCTCTTTTTCAATATCCTTTTGAACTTCGGCAATTTTCTTTCCTTGAAGTTCAGTAGCATCTTTAATATGTACTTCTTCATCTTTAATCCAAAGATAAACCGGCGTGTCAGATTTACCCTCTATTATTAATGCATCAAAACCTGCTTTTTTTAACTCAGCACCAAAATATCCACCCGCTTCTGCTTCTCCATAATAGCCTGTTAACGGCGATTTAGCACCTACACTATTTCTACCTGTTCCCCCAATTGGAGAACCCGTCAAAATACCAGGAGCAAAAACCATTATATTCTCTGGACCAAGTGGATCAATTCCGGGTTCAAGTTCTTTTAATAGAAAGTGAGCAATAAAATTACGACCACCAAGATATTTCCGATAGAATTTTTCTTCTTTTTTTTCTATTTCACAAGTATGATCATTTAAATTAACTCTAAGAATCTTGCCATTATAACCTTTTCCCATAATTATGTACCTCCTTATAATTAATTACTTAATTTAAAAAAGTATTTAAATAAAAAATATATTCAAGAATGTAAATAAATATTCTATTAATTACTTAATTTAAAAAAGTATTTAAAATCTATTTTATAATTTATACTATATTATATTATTAAATATTTATACACAAATTCCTGCCTGAATTATATAAATAATATTATTTTTCAAAATATTAAAAATATATTCATATATTAATAAAGCATCTTTTGACGAGTATATAGGAATGCAGAATTATGCATTGCTAACTTAACAATTTTTGCATGTGGATGGTCTTCACTTGTGAAGGGATCATTTAAACCAAATGTCATCTCTCCTCCTATATACAAGCTAGAATAATTTATAAACATCTCATCAACTAAATTATTTTTCATTAAATGCCATGTATAGGATGGAGATTCAACACTTATTTGTTCCATCCCAATTTCTTTTAAAATCTTTAATAAATGTATGGCATCTGTATTATTTTCTTTACCAGTGCAGATTACTAAAATATCACCCTTTTTAGCATTCTTGATTTTTTGCTTCCATTGTTTGTTTTCAAAGTCATGCAAAACAGTGAATTCTTTTTCCCAGTTTTTCTTTAAATATTTAACACCATTAGGGGAAGTGTTAATCCATACTGTTATTTCTGGTACTTGGAACACTTTATGATTCAAGGGAATATCTGTTCCATCTAGAGAAACAATTAAATTTATTGGGTGGTCATTTCTTTTTTTAAGTTTGCTTTTTCTTATATCTATTAAATCATCATCAAAAATATGGCCAGTACCTTCCTCTTCTGCTTCTAATGTTTTAGCACCCCTAATAACTATATCAGCATAAGTACGAAGTACATTTAACAACCAAAAATCTGCTTTACCTCCTTCAGGATCAAGTTCATTTTTACTGGAAACTAAAGGCCCTTCAGGTAAATCTGGAAAACCTATTTTACCATCCAGGGAGTAAACAAAACTTGAATATACATGAGGAAAATCTCCATTGGATAACGGCATAAATAAGTTTCCATAAATTTTATCTATTTTACTGGGGGTATTATTTACTAAAGAATCCCTTTTTGATTCTTTTAAATAATCCTCATTTTCAAATAAAACATCTAATTTTAAAGAGTCGATATCAAAATCTACTTTTGGCAAATCAAGTTTCTCACTCATCGTTTTATCCTCCTAAATAATTAATGGATATTTGGAAATTATCCCATCAAATTATATTTTCTAAAAAGCAATCGAAGACCATTCTCGGTTTTTAATATGTTCTAAACCAGCTCTCTTTGCTAAACCATTTGCGGCTTTTTGTCCTTGGTTAATAATCTTTTCCTGATCTCCAGTTATTAATTTACCTTGATCGAATATTATGTTTCCATCTACTAGTACCGTTTCTACACATCTATCACTTCCTGAATATACAAGGGTAGAAACCGGATGGTTCATAGGAATAGATTTTGCAGAAAGTTTCGGATTATAAATAAATAAATCAGCTTTTTTACCTACCTCAATAGAACCAATTTCATCTTCCATACCTAAAGTTTTTGCTCCATCAATAGTTGCCATTTCTAAAACTTTCTCAGCAGTAATTATAGTAGGATCCATATTACTTACTTTATGTAATAATGCAGTTGATTTTAGTACTTCTATCATGTCTTGAGAATTATTACTGGCCGGACCATCAGTAGCTAAAGATACTTGAATTTCTCTTTCAATCATTCCTGGAATATCTGCCACTCCTGAGGCTAAATACATATTACTTACCGGATTATGAGAAACTTTCATATCATAGTGTTTGATCATTCTTTTGTCTCGATCAGTTAAATGTACACAATGAACTAAAAGTACTTCAGGACCAACAATACCCAATTCTTCTAATACTTTAATGTCCGAATTACCATGTATTTCTTGTGAAGCTTGTCTATCAAAAGGGGTTTCAGAAATATGAGCAGTTAAACCAGTATTATACTCTTGTGTTAGTTCCCATAATACTTTTAATAATTTTTTACTATTGGTCCAAATTGCTGCTGGAGCTAACCAAACTTTGATTCTTCCCCCTTCTGAATTATGATGCTTATCTAACAATCTTCTAGCATCATCTTCTATAGTATCAATGTCCTGAATTATTCCTTCAGGATTTCCAAATTGCTGTCCAGTGTTATGTGTTCCTCTACCAAAAATACCTCTTAATTTTAATTCCTTAAATGCTTCAATAACCGGATCAGATAATTCAGGTTGGGGATGAGCATACATGTAATCTAAAAGTGTAGTAGTACCACTTTGAATGGTTTCTAATATACCCAATCTAGCGGCAGCATACATATCTTCTTTTTTTAAATGTACTGCACTGGGAGCTGTCATTTTAGGAAACCAATCTTCTAATGACATATTATCTCCCATTCCTTTTAAAAGAGTTTGAAAAAGATGTGTATGAGTATTTATCAATCCTGGAAATACATATTTACCTTCCCCATTTATCACTTTATAATTTCCATTATATTTTTTTTCTAGTTTACCATTTTCAGCAATATCTACAATTTTTTTATCTTTTACTGCAATTGAATGATTTTTTAATATTTCTCTATTTTTATTAACTGTAATTAAAGTAGAATTTTTTATTAACTTATCAATCATATTTAGCACCCCA
Organism: uncultured Halanaerobiales bacterium; assembly: GCA_913055675.1. Taxonomy (GTDB): domain Bacteria; phylum Bacillota; class Halanaerobiia; order Halanaerobiales; family M55B127; genus M55B127. The sequence goes on along the minus strand of CAJXKY010000001.1, from coordinate 61,575 downwards.
TTTTATATTTGTTAACCACCTGCTACTGCCATAAATATATTTACTGTATCGCGGTCTGAAAGTTCAACTTTATAATCAGATAATAATTTTTTGTTTCTATATATTTTAATATATGATTTAATCTCCCCGTTATTATCCAATATTATATTATTCAATTTTGGACCATTTATCTCAGCTAACTTTTCTATTAAATCATAAATACCACTACCGGGTTTTAAATCAATCTCATCCTTCTTTTTATCTAATTTCATCTGAACAATATTGAAATACTTAACTTCAATTTTCATTTTTACACAACCTTTTAACGATTTTGGTCAAAACCTATACGATATCCACAAGATTTTCTAATCATTATATCCAAAGGAATATTGATGTTTTTTTTCTCTCTATCGGGATTTTCTAATCTATTTAATATTGATCGAGCTGAAAGTTTACCCAATTTATAATTTGGATATTTTAATGTTGTTAAAGGTGGGGTATAATATTCACTACTTGGTGAATTATCAAAACCACTTATTGCAATATCTTCAGGTATAGAAAGCCCACTATCTCTAATAGCACTAAGAGCTCCTAAAGCCATAGTGTCTGTACCTATAATTACAGCAGTTGGTTTTTCTTTAAGCCCCAATAATTCTTTCATAGCAAGAAAAGCACCTTCAATTGTCCAATTACCTGAAACAACATATTCATTGTTAAACTCTAATTCATTATTTTCAAAGAAATTCTTATACCCTTTAAGCTTATTTTTCGTTGCAGATGTTTGTTGATTACCAGTTATAAAGCCAATCCTTTTGTGGCCCATTCTATTAAAATGATAGGTTAATAACTTCATTCCTTCTTCTTCATCGGCCATAACTTGGTCCACATATTCCAATTCTGACTTGCGATTAATTAAACATGCTGCTAAATCAGATGATAACATCTCAACAGGAGGAGTAGCTCCAGTACCAGTAACGAATATTACCCCATCGACCATTGTATTTTGTATAATTTCACAAAAATGTTCCTCTCGTCTAAAATCTTCTCCTGAATTAAATAACACTGTATTATATCCATGGTCTCCGAGTTCTTCATGTGCACCTCTGATTATTTCTGCCATACTTGTATTAGTTATATTAGGAACTATCAATCCAATTGAATTGACCTTATTTAAACGTAAAGCCTTAGCTACTGGATTAGGATCATATTCCATTTTTTCAACAGTATCTAAAACTTTCTCTCTTGTACTTTTTTTAACTGAGTCTGGATCATTTAAAGTCCTTGAAACTGTTGCGACAGATACTTCTGCTTTTTTTGCTACATCTTTAATTGTAGTTTTTCTCATTTTTAACACTCCATACTTTTTAAAAACATTTATCTTCAACTCATTATTTTGAATCGAGTTTTTAAAGATCTTTAATTAATTCTTCCATATCTAGTTCTTTTAATTTTTCTTCAGTAGGAACTCCCTTTTGATTCCAACCTCTTAACTGATAATATATATCAAGCATTTGATCAAGATCTACTTTTAGATTCTCTACCACTACCTTATCTGTTAATTTATTATCTTTTTCAACTTCATAAATATTCAAAGAGTCTTTTAAAAATCTCTCCGGTAAATTATCTGCACTCCTTGTCATACCATGTCGATAATTGTACATTCTTTCTAAATTAATTATTCTTTCACCAGCTTTAAGTAATTCTTCTTCATCAAAATCAAGATCCTCTCTTAATAGACTGATACCCTCTGCGATATCTTCAGGTAAAAGTGCGAAATTTTCAGTAGTTGAAAATTTACATACTCCTAAAGCATCAGAAATAGCATTATACTCTTGAGTAAAACTCAGCATTTCTGGTTTATATTTTTGAGAGTACACTTCAAGGATCTGTGGCATATATTCAGAGAAGTATTTTTCGGCCACCTCCACATTACCTGTTAAATCAATAGTAGGTAAGCCATATAAGTGATCGGCACCTCTATTTGAAGTAGCATGTCCAAGCCCCATAGCTTTTGAAGCACGGGGCTCTTGCATTGGTATTTCCATTTTTTTGACATGCATGGCTAATTCTTCAGCTCCCTGACCTATTTTTTTTGCAGCCCTGTAACATCCTTCAGCCAATAAATCGCCTAAACCTTCTCTAAAAGCAATTTTCTTTATTAGTTCAGTAATAGTTTCTTTATCGCCCCATTCTAAACTTAATTCTTCATCATCTAAAATTCCCTTTTCATGACATTCCATAGCAAAACTTATTATTACTCCAGTAGAAATTGTATCAATTCCATATTCATTACACAATTTATTTGCATAAATTATTAATTCCATATCATGGTTATCAACCATTGGGCCCATTGAATTTATAGTTTCATATTCAGGCCCTTCAATTTCGGCCTGATAATCGCCATTTTCTACTTTTGAAAGTCTAGAACATCTGATTGGACAAGAATAACAACCGGTATTTTGATATACATAATTATCCAGAGCTTTTGCATTAACTTTATCCGCATAATTAAATTGTCCTGATTGGTGATTTCTTGTTGGTAGGTCTCCACTTTGATTTTTGGGATCTACCAATTCTACTGTTCCCCATTTACGAAGACTTTTCGAGCCGGGATGAGTACCTGCCTTTTTCATTTTTTCTATTGCTTTATCTTTAAATTCTTGTGAGTAATTTACTTCCTGAGAAGCATTTACTACTAAAGCCTTCAAATTTTTATAACCCATTACTGCCCCTAGACCACAGCGAGCAGCTGCTCTTCCACCGTCATTTATTACAGAAGATACTTTGACTAAATTTTCTCCTGCTTGCCCGATAGCAGCAACTTTTGAACCATCATGTTTTTCTTTAAGTAATTTTTCGGTTTCTAACGCATTTTTACCCCAATAATCAGTAGCTTCTAGTAATTCAAGATTTTCATCCTCTATTTTAAGATATACAGGTTTTTCAGATTTACCTTCAAATACTATAGCTGCAAAACCTGCTTTTCTTAATTCTGGTCCAAAATGACCTGAAGAATTAGAATATCCATAAGCTCCTGTTAAAGGAGATTTAGCAGTAACTGTATAACGAGCTCCAGTAGGCCAAGGTGTACCAGATAAAAGTCCAGGAGAGAAAATTAATAAATTATCTTCTGATAAGGGCTCAATCTCTAACCCAACATTATCGTATAATATTTTTGCAGCATATCCTCTGCTTCCTAAATATTTTTTTATTAACTCTATCGGGGTTTCCTTTACTTGAATTTCTTTTGTGGTTAAGTTAACATAAGCGGTAAATTTAATATTACCATCTCCTTATTATGTAATCGTTTTTATTTTGAACAATAAATATAATTTTTAAAGCGTTTTTTAAGATCATAATTAAATGTAATTAAAAATCTAAAACTTATACTAATTACTATTATGATTTATTAAAAAAGGTGTTTTGACTATTATGACAACATCTATACTGTTTTTAATTTCTTTTATAATAATATAATTAAAAATAATAATATAATTCTGCATATAAAATGACTAATCTATTCATATGTAAAAATTATGTAATCGATTATATTTATCTCTGTAAGCAAAATTCAATATCAAATTTGATATTCCTGCAAAACTTTAAATATTTTTTGCAAATAGTTTGAAAATATATACAAATTGATAAATATCTTTCAACGTAAGTAGGGGATATACCTAGCCATTTTTTAAATAGACATTCAATAAAAAGTTAAATAATGGAAATAAGTAGGTATTAATTTTAAATAATCACAAAGCTATCCTCAAGGAGTAGATATTTAATTTTTTAAGCATTAAAGTCTTTATATAAGTGTTTTAAATACCCGGTTAAACAACTGTATTTAAAATTTCATAGTTGGGTATTTCAGGTAATTCATAAACAGATCTATCCCTCATCATAGCATAGATAATATCAACTAATCTTCTTTGTAAACAGGTAAGAGCTGTTTTTTTAGATTTGCCTTCTTTAAACTTTTTTGATAATAGTTATAAGCGACCGGGTTTTTAATTCGACCGTTTTTGTAACTACCGATTTGCTGTAGAGCAAGGATATAGAAGACATTATTAAGGTCCCGACAGCCATATTTTTTGGAAGTTGATTTTTGAGATTTGCCCGAACTATATTCTACCGGTGCTAATCCTGCATAACAAGCTAATTGATCAGCAGAGTCAAAACGATCGATATTTTTGATATTGGAAATAAATAAGGCAGCTAATTTAAAATCAATATTCGGCATGGTAGTAAGCTTATACTGACTACTTTCTACTGATTTTTTCAGTAGATGATTTATTTCTACAAGATTTTGGCTGATCAGTTTTAACTGTTTGATGAGCATCGATATTAAAGATTTTCTGGTTTCAGTAGAAATTACTTGAGATTTATCCTTATTTACCAGAGAAAGGATATGAGAAGCTTTATCATTGGAAATACTCTTGGCCTGTTTTTTCAAAAAGTTATTTAATCTTTTTTCACCAATATGCTTTAATTCATTTGGGTGAGGGTATTTATTCCAAAAGGCTAAAGCCGTTTTCCCGAAAGGATCACTGAAAAACTTCTTATATTCTGGATACTGTTGATGAATGAGGTTATGTAATCTGTTTTTAACCCTGGTTTGTGCTTTGACTAAATTCTTTCTTTAGTTGTTAAGCTTTCTAATAGCCTTAAAATTGGCGTCATTTGTTTAAAAGAACGTTTGCAATAGCTTCTGTATCAACTTTATCGGACTTGTCAGGAGAAGTACTTTGTTTTCTTTTTCTTTTAGCTTGAACAGGATTGATTTCTTTAACAGTATAGTCTTTTTTAATTAACCATTGTGCGAGTGAATGGCCTAGTCCCTGGGTATCTTCGAGTCCAAAGACAAGTTTTGCATTGTTATGGATAAGGGTTTTAAACCTAGTTAGAAAAGAGTCAAAATCAGTTGGATTATTGGGAGTTTGAGCGAACCCGATTTATATAGACAAAACGAGATGGAATGATTAACAAATTTTCGACTTGAAGGGAGAATCCTCCCCTCAAGGTAATGCTGTACTTTAAAATAAAAAAAATACCGCACAAAGGCGGTATTGATGGGTCTTATATTTATTTGTCAAATTATAAACTATACTTTACAGTTCTGATTATCATCGGCACATAGGCTTGTCCAAGCTAATGGGTGAAAAAACAATAATGAATTATTAGATTTATTTACATCGACACCCTGATTTCTATTATTTGAATCATTAAACTCATTTAACTTTCCTTTTTTATTGTAAAACATAATATATCCTCCCTCTTTGTAATAAGATTTATTACTTACCATATAATTATTTAAATACTATTTATAAATTTATCTGTTTAAAATCATTATTTATTTGATTTGTTAATATAAATATATCATACTTGAGTAATTTTGTCAACTTTGTTTTTCACTCTTAATTCACAACAATAATTTTAATTCATTATTGTATTCATAATATAAATATATTATAATATGACCTGTATGTGAATATATTATTTATATAAATGGAGTGTTAATTTTGCAAAAAAATAATCCTGTAGTTTCTTTTCAAAAAAAATATAGTGACACTATCATATTTTTAGCCTTAATTTTTTTATTCTTCGGTTATGTTGGAAGCCAGATGGGAATAGGAAATATGTTTTCTACTCTTATGGAAACTGCATACAAACTATTAATGGATACTGTTTTTTACATTATGGCGATAGCGGTTCTCGCAGGAGCTTTTGGAAAAATGGCAACCGAATTTGGTTTAATATTTTTACTAAATAAACTATTTGCTCCCCTAATGAGACCTCTATATAATCTACCTGGGGTTTCTTTTTTAGGTACTATAACTACATATCTTTCAGATAATCCAGCCATAATTTCCTTAGCTAAAGAAGAAGGGTATCTTGGGTATTTTAAAAAGCATGAAGTTCCTTCTTTATGTAATCTTGGGACTGCCTTTGGTATGGGTCTAATACTGACTACCTTTATGGCGGGTCTAGGATTTATGAAAGAAGCCTTGATTGGTAATTTAGGAGCTATTATGGGTAGTATAGTAAGTGTTAGAATTATGAATTACCGAGTTAAAAAACAGATGGGCATAGATAAAAACTATAAAGAACATTTAAATAAAGAAAAGTTAGATAATGTAGAAGAACGAAACTTTTTAAATAAAAAGAAACCAAGTGAAGCTAATGAAAATTTTATGGAAAGAGCTTTGAGTGCAATGCTAGAAGGAGGAAAGTTGGGAGTAGATATAGGACTCAGTATTATTCCAGGAGTAGTTGTAATCTGTACTATAATCATGATATTAACCTTTGGTCCACCTGAAGCAGGATATCAAGGTAATGCTTTTGAGGGAGTTAGACTGCTTCCTCAAATCGGTAATATTCTATCTCCTATTTTAAAACCTCTTTTTGGCTTTAGTAATCCGGAAGCAATTGCTTTTCCCATAACAGCACTGGGAGCAGTAGGAGCTGCATTAAGTTTAATCCCTAAATTCTTAGCAGAAAACATTATTGGTCCTAATGAAATTGCTGTATTTACTGCCATGGGGATGTGTTGGAGTGGTTTTCTTAGCACTCATGTTGCTATGATGGATGCCCTTAACCGCAGAAAACTAATTTCTACAGCTATTAGTAGTCATTTTATTGGAGGTCTTGTTGCAGGTATAAGTGCCAATGTTATATTCAATATCATTCAATTTTTAACTTGATACCTTCTATATTACTCAAATATTTTTTTAAAGCATACTGAAAAGTCCCTTAAAATTCTAAGGGACTTTTTTTATGTTAAAAAATTATATAAAATTATCGCCATCAATAAAACCACCAATTTTACCTAAAACAGATCCTTCACCTTTTTTATTTCCGCCCATACGAGGTGCACTTTTAAGTATTCTATCCGCTAATCTTGAGAACGGTAAACTTTGTAGGTAAACTGTACCTTTACCATGTAGTTTAGCTAAAAACAAACCTTCTCCACCAAACAACATTGTTTTTAATTTGCCAGCTTTTTGGATATTATAATCAATTCCATCAGTAAAACCAACTAAACATCCAGTATCAACTTTCAACATTTCTCCATCCAACTCTTTTTTTACCACAGTTCCTCCAGCATGAAGAAAAACTCGTCCATCTCCTGAAATTTTCTCTAAAATAAAACCTTCTCCACCAAACAAACCGGTTCCTATTCTTTTATTAAAAGTTATATCTAATTTAGTTCCCTTTGCTGCACAGAGAAAGGCATCTTTTTGGCAGGTAAAAGTATTATTAGGCAGTTCAGAAAGTTCTAATGGAATTATTTTACCTGGATATGGAGCTGCAAAAGCGATTTTACTCTTTATGGTTTTTCGATTTGTAAAATGTGTTAAAAATATCGACTCACCACTTATTAATCTTTTTCCGGCTCCAAAAACTTTATTTAAAACTGATTGGTTAAGTTCTGTTCCATCTCCCATTTTGGCTTCATAGTCAATTCCACTGTCCATCCAATTCATTCCACCTGCTTCAGCAATTACTGTTTCCTGTGGATCTAATTCGATTTCAACAACCTGCATATCATCTCCAAGCACTTCATAATCAATAACATCACTATTCAATTGTAAAAACCCCCTTCAAATATTTATGTATAAACCTAAATTTATTATATCACTTTTTAAATTTAACTTCCATATTATTATTTTGTGTTCAAAATAAAAAAAGGACTAACTGTTAAAGTTAGCCCCAACTTCAGATATTAATATTTACTCTATTTCATCAAAAAGGTTAACCATTTCAATTAATGATAAAGCAGCTTCAAAACCTTTGTTACCCGATTTTGTACCAGCTCTAGAAATTGCTTGTTCTATCGTATCTGTTGTAAGAACTCCAAATATAACAGGAGTCTCAGAATCCAAACTTACATTTGCAACTCCCTTAGATACTTCAGCAGAAACATATTCAAAGTGAGGGGTTTCTCCTCTAATAACTGCACCTAAACAAATTATGCCATCATATTTACCAGTATTAGCCATTTTTTTAGCTGTTAAAGGTATTTCAAAAGATCCAGGGACCCAGGCTACTTCAATATCCTCTTCATTTACATTATGTCTTTTTAAGCCGTCTAATGCACCTTCTAATAATTTACCTGAGATAAATTCATTAAATCTTCCTACAACAATTCCGACCTTCTGTTTATCTCCTACTAATTTTCCCTCATATACTTTTGTCATATTAACCCTCCGTTAATTATTATTTGTGTCCAAATCTAACAGATGTCCCATCTTATCTTTTTTCACTTTTAAGTAAAACTCATTTTCTTCATTCGGCTCTATTTCTAATGGAATTCGTTCAGTAATCTTCAAACCATAACCCTCTAAACCTATAACTTTTTTCGGGTTGTTTGTTATTAATCTTAATGTATGAAGTCCAAGTTCGGACAAGATTTGAGCTCCAATACCATAATCTCTTAAATCTGGCTTAAAACCCAATGCTTCATTAGCTTCAACAGTATCCATACCTTCATCCTGTAAAGAGTATGCTTTAATTTTGTTTTTAAGTCCTATACCTCTACCTTCTTGCCGCATATATAATACTACTCCTTCACCTTCTTCTTCAATCATTTGAAGAGCAGCAGCTAGTTGTTGCCCACAATCACATCTCAGAGAGCCAAATATATCTCCAGTTATACATTGAGAATGTACACGGACTAAAACATCTTCTTTACCTTTTACATCTCCTTTAATGATAGCAATATGTTCTTTATTGTCAACTTCAGTTGTAAATATTTCTATATTAAAATCACCAAACTTAGTCGGTAATTCTGCATCTGCTTCTTTACGAACTAATTTATCTTTTTTCTTTCTATATTTAATTAAATCTTCTATGGTAATCATTTTAAGATTATATTTTTTTGCAAACTCTTTAAGTTCCGGCATTCTGGCCATACTACCATCTTCTTTAATTATTTCACAGATAACTCCTGCTGGTTTTAAGCCAGCTAATTTAGCAAGATCAACAGCTGCTTCTGTATGCCCTGCTCGCCTTAATACTCCTCCCTGTCTAGCTGTTAAGGGAAAAATATGACCAGGTCTTTTAAAGTCTTGAGCTAGAGCATTATCATCAGCTAATTTCTTAATTGTAAGTGCTCTTTCATGGGCAGAAATACCTGTAGTTGTATCTTTATAATCTACTGAAACTGTAAAAGCTGTTTCATGATTATCTGTATTATTTTCAACCATTTGAGGTAAATCTAGTTCATTTATTCTTTCTTCTTCTAAAGGTGTACAAACTAATCCTCTAGCTTTTTTTATCATGAAGTTAATACTATCTTTATCAGCCTTTTGAGCTGCCATCACAAGATCTCCCTCGTTTTCTCTATCTTCATCGTCTACTACAATGACCATTTCACCATTTTTTATATCTTCAATAGCTTCTTCAATTTGATCCATAATTATCTCTCCTTCTTAAATAAATCCATTTTCTCTTAATAGGTCTTTTGTTATCTTATCTTTCTTTTCTTTTTCTTTCTGTTTTTTATTCATTAACTTATCTACATATTTCCCAACTACATCAACCTCAATATTCAATTTATCACCAGTTTTTAGATATTTGAAGTTCGTACTATTCCAAGTCTCTGGAATTATTGATACAGTTATAGATTTATCCTTAAGCTCAGTAATAGTTAAACTTATTCCATTTAATGCAACAGAACCTTTATCAACTATATATTTAGCGACTCCCTCTGAAACTTTGATATCAATCAATCGAGAGTTTTTCTCCTTTTTAATACTTTTAACTATTCCAGTCCCATCAACATGGCCGCTAACAATATGACCTCCCATAAAATTATAGGGTTGTAATGATTTTTCTAAATTTAAGGGCGTACCATTATGAACATCTTCAATATTAGTAGCTTTGACTGTTTCAGGCATAACATCTACAGTAAAAGTATTAGAATTAAATTTAACTACAGTTAAACAAACTCCATTTACAGCAATGCTATCTCCAATAGATACATCATCTAGAAAATCTTCCGCTTCAATAATTAATTTATATTTATCACTTGTTTTTACTTTTCTTTTTAACGTTCCTACTTCCTGAACAATACCAGTAAACAAAATATCACTCCTTTCTGATTTCACCTTTACACAATAAATCACCGTCTAAAAATTCATACTCTATATTTTCCAACTGATATGCATTATTCATTTTTTCTACTCCCGGACCACTAAAAGAAGGAACTCCATCATTACCTCCAAGTATCTTAGGAGCAACAAAACAATAAAATTTATCTATAAGACCTGTTTTCAAAAAAGAATGATTAACCGTACCTCCACCTTCTATTAAAATACTTGTAACCTCTTTTTTATACAATTCTTTTAACAATTGATTTAAATCAATTCTTCCATTTTCATCTTTAGATAAGACGATTATTTTTAAATTATTTAATTTATTAAGTTTTTCATATTTATCTCTATCATAGTCTTCAGTAGTTATTATAAAGGTAGGACTTTCCGAATCTTCATTAATTATATTGGCATCATTTGGTGTTTGAAGTTTACTATCTAATACAATTCTAATTGGATCTTTACCATCTTTATCATCTAATCTAGTAGTTAGATTCGGATTATCACCAACTACAGTGCCTATTCCAACTAATATTCCATCTACCTTATGTCTCATTTGATGACCATATTTTCGAGCTTCTTCATTAGTAACCCATCTTGAGTGTCCGGTTCGAGTAGCTAAATATCCATCAAGGGTCTGACCTGTTTTTAAATAAACAAAAGGCATTTGTTCAGTCATGTTTTTTATAAATATTTCATTAAGCTTTTTTGCTTCTTGTTCTAAAACACCAGTTTTTATTTCAATACCGGCTTCTTCAAGATCCTTAATACCTTTACCGGCTACAATTGGGTTAGGATCTTCCATAGCAACTACCAGTCTGGAAATATTAGAATTTATTATTTTTAAAGAACAGGCTGGGGTTTTTCCTAGATGACAGCAAGGCTCTAAATTAACATACAAAGTAGCACCTTCAGCTTTATCACCAGCCTGATTAAGGGCATGAACTTCGGCATGTGCTTCACCAGCTTTTTTATGGTAACCTTTACCTACAATCTCATCATCCTTAACTACAACAGCACCTACTAATGGGTTGGGACTTGTATAACCTTCTCCTTGGGCTGCTAATTTTAAAGCTTTTTCCATATAATATTCATCATTTCTTTGATTCATTTAAATACCTCCAAAATTATGTACCGAAATAAAAAATCCCTCCGTAAGGAAGGGATTATAATTACATGAATATATTATCTAACTCCCTTCCAGACTATACTGTCGGTACTGGAATTTAACCAGTTCAACTAATTAAATTAGCTTGTGGACTCTACCACCGGTATGGAATTTCACCAATCCCCGTTAGTTTATTTATTATTTGTATTTATATTATCATTATTGTCTAAACTTGTAAAGTTTAATACTATTAGTTTGTAAAAATTATACAAAATAATTTGAGATCAATAATTATATTTATTTATTATTATTAAATTCGATTTGATCTCTATGACTTCCATCACAAAAAGGCATGTTTTTAGAAGAACCACAACGACAAAGTGAATAGTGTTCTTCACATTCAGGAGAATATCCTTCTTTCGATATTAATTTAATCCCTCCAAATACATCATAAGGTCCATTGTCACCATATGGGTTAGGGGATACTTTTATTTTTTTCTTGTGTTTAACTGGTTTTTGAACTCTTTCTCCACCGGGCAAACTATAACTTAAAGCACCTGAAGGACATAGTTCACACACTTTTATTATATCCTTAGTATCTGCCGCATTAGGTTTAATCCATTTGAATCTTGTTTTATCAAAAACCTCAGGAAGCAAACCAGTACAATATCCAATATGGCTGCATACTCCCCTATTATCATAGATAGTTATGTTATCACCTTCATAAGCTATTACTTTATCTGGAACCCGGTCTTCCTTTTTATCATCATTGAAATCAATCTCAGCATGAGTACCATCACAAAATGGTTTATCATCAGAATGACCGCATCTACATAACACCATTCTAGGTGAAGTATCTATTTTATTCCCGTCTTTATCTGTCATTATTTTTACATTATATGCTATATAGGGTCCATCTTTTATAATTTCTATTACTTCTTCTTCATAATCACTCATTTTTAAACCCCCTTCTATTAAAAAAATTATTTTTTTTATTGAACATTATTTTTTTCTATGTAATAATAATTTATAGTTTATGTGAAAAATATCATAATATTTAGGTGAAAATAATGAAAATATCCAAAATTTTAAAAGAAATCTGGAAAGCCTCCCGCCCACTATCTTTATCTTTAGCTCTCTATTCAACTACACTGGGGATTGTTATCGCAAATAGAGAACTTAATCTAACTTTAAATAAAGAGAATTTAATATTAATTATTTTAATAACTATAGCAGGTCTCTTTGTTCAAACTGCGACTAATTTTATTAACGATTATTTCGAATGTGAATACAAAAACCTTCACTTTAATGGAAAAAATTATAGTTTTTTAGGTAAAAAAAGAAATTGGTTTCATATCCTAATATTCTGCCTGGGAATATTATGTTTTGGTATTACAGGGCTAATTGGGCTTGCTTTGATTTATCTCAGCACACCTAAATTATTAATTATTGGAATTTTAGGCATTATAGGCGGTTATTCCTATACTGGTGAACCAATTGTTTATAAAAAAAGAGGTTTAGGAACCCCACTTTCTTTTATATTAATGGGACCATTAATGGTAACTGGTAGTTATTTAGTTTTTACTGGTTATTTTTCTTATAAACCAATACTATTTAGCCTCCCGGTAAGTCTTCTTATCCCAGTATTAATGCTAAGCAATGAACTTCGTGATTACAATAGAGACCAAAAGTTAAATATTAAAACATTAACTGTCAGATTAGGCTTCCACAGCGGGAAAATATTATATCTCTTTCTAATAATCACATCTTACCTTCTAACATTAATATTCGTTATTTTTAATCAATTTCCTCTATCAAGTTTATTAGTATTTATTACGCTTCCTCTTGCTGTTAAAGCTTACAATAATGTAGCTGAAGCTAATAATACTGGAGTACCAATTACAAATCAACTGCATTTAAGTTTTGGTTTTATTCAAATTATTACTTTATTTTTAAATTGAAAGATCACCGAATTTCTCTTTCTTCTTGATTACCAACCTTAACCCAGTGACAATACTTTTCTTCTAATAAATCAATAACCTGGAAAATTAATAAACCTAAAATACTTATCGCTAATATGCCGGTAAACATATCAACATAATTAACCATTATCCAGCTATTCATGATATAATATCCTATTCCATATTGAGTAGCAAAATTTTCTGCATAAAACAAAACTGCAATGCTGGTTCCTACAGTTATTCTTAGAGCTGTTAATATCTGTGGTAATATTGCTGGGAATATTACATGCCGATATATTTTCCAACCTTTAACTCCTACGGATCTGGCTGAATAGAAATATTCTGGATTAATATTTTTAACACTATCTCTAGTGGTAACAATTATTTGAAAGATTACTATCACCATAATTAAAATGATTTTAGAACTATTACCTAAACCAAATAACAACATAAATAACGGTAAAAAGGCAATCTTGGGAATAGGATATAATAGATAAATCACTGGTGAAAAAAATTGATCCACTTTTTCATTAACTCCAGTTAATAAACCAATAGAGATTCCTACAATTACGGCCAACAATACCGCTGTTATAATTCGGTATAAACTCATTGCTATATGTGGTATTAATACAGGCAGTAATTTATTGAAAAAATTTATTATAACTATATATGGTGAAGGAATAACACTAGAACTATAAAACAAATGCATTAACCACCAAATCGCTATTATAAAGATTGCACCATAAAGAGTATTTAAGCGGCTTCTTTTGATCACAATAAATCATCCTCAGACATCATAACTCTCAGTTCTTTACATAACTCAAAAAACTCTTCTTTTTCCCGTAACTTTATATCTCCAAAATAAGGGTTGTCTATCATATGAATAAACTTCCCTTCTTTCATAACTGCAATTTCTTGACCTAAAAATACTGCTTCATCTATATTATGGGTTACTATTAAGTAAGATAAATTGTTTTCCTTATGTATTTTCAGAATTAAATTCTGCATTTCTTCCCTTGTAAGAGCATCAAGGGCAGAAAATGGCTCGTCCATTAATAATAAATCCGGGTTTAAAACAAGTGAACGGGCAATTGCTACTCTTTGATTTTGTCCTCCACTTAACTCTGCAGGAAACTTATTATGTAATTCACTTATCCCCATTTTTTCCAAAGCATTTTTGACCATATCATCTATTTTATTTTTATCATAGTCTCTAACTTTAAGTCCTAAAGCAACATTATCAAAAACTGTTTTCCAAGGGAAAAGACCATAATTTTGCAAAATTACTCCTGTTTTTTTTCTGATATTATTAATTATATTGCCATTTATTTTAATAACACCTTCGTCTGGTTTTAATAAACCGGCTAGTAAATATATTAAGGTGGATTTACCACAGCCTGATGGTCCAATTATGGCAAGGCTTTTTCCCTCTTTAATGGAAAAGTTAATGTTTTCTACTACTTTTTCATTTTGATAAGAAAAATCTAAATTTGAAACTTTAATCATTTTCTATAAATTTCCCCTCTATCATATCTTGATAAGAAATTTCTACATCTATGTTCTGTTTATTTTCAACCCAATTGATAACCACTTTTAAGTATGACTCTGAAGGTACTCTAGCCAAATGATACTCTGGTAAAGTTATTAATTCTTTTATTTCTGGTTTCAACTTTAATTTATTAATTAAAATATCTCGAGCTAAACTATCATCCTCCTGTATATCTTTAACAGCCCTATTATATGCTTTATGAAATCTTTTGAGAGCTTCAGCCTTATTTTCAATAGCTTTTTCAGTAAAGATCATTGCCTCAGGAGTAAAATCATACTCGTTGTCATAAACTCTTTTTTCTAATCCTGCTAGTTCCCCCATTGAAGCTAAAGGTTCAGGAATAATAGCCTTATCCAATTTTCCAGACTTAACCATTTCCAAACGAGCTGGTATGGCTGAAATATATATTTTATTTAAATCATATTTATCTGATAAAAATTGTTCGCTAAGAAAATTTGATACACTTATTTCCATCATTCCAATATCAATCTTTTCTTTTTCTTCAAAGTCCTTTTTCACTAAAAACGGAAAACTACCATCTGTGCTAGTAGTTATCTTTATAGGGAATCCATTATGAACATTATTAATAAAAGCAATCAAGTCAGTCATAGCCCCATCAAGTTCTCCAGTTTGTAAAGCACTCTGACGATTTACAGCATTAGTATAAATATCTATCTGCATCTCTAAATTTTCATCAGCATAATATCCTCTTTCTTGAGCTAATAATATCGGTGCTGAATCAACAGCAGGCATTATTCCTATTTTTAAGGAAAAAACCTCTGCTAAAACACTACCCCCTGGATGAAATATAATTAGTGAACTAATTAACAAAAAACTTAAAATTAAAATGGTGCTCTTTTTCATTTTCTCCAACTCCTTATAAATTTATTATTATATTGTATTTTAATTACTGTTAATATTATATCGAGTTCATATAATTATTTCAATTTTTCCCAACTAATTTACATTAAAAACCCTTAAAAAAGGGTTTTGGACTTTTATCTATAATATAAAAAAACAGAAGGAGTGATATATATGAAAGTAAGATGGTTAGGAGAAGCTTGTATAGAAATAGAAGACGATTTAAACATCTTAATTGACCCTAATTATGAATCTAAACCTGAAACTACTCCTGATATAATTTTAGTAACACATGAACATGATGATCATTTTGATATGAAAGTTACGGAGAAATATCCTAAAGCAACAATATATGGTCCTCAATCATTTTTTGATAACTTTGATGTTGAAGGTGAAGTTATTGAAAGTGGAGAAACTATTAAAAGTGAAATCCAAGTAATGGAATGTAATTGTTATAACTCCGAAGAATCTGTCTGTTATTTTTACAAAGGTATTTATCATACTGCAGATTCTGCTGATTATCCCAAACCTAAAGAAGACGTTAAATTAATGTTTACTGCAAGCTTTAAAGACTTTTTCAATGAATATTTGAACCGAGTTAAAGATATAAAACCAGGAATAGTAGTTCCTTATCATTTCAATTCTAAAGATGAAGAAAACGTTAATGAAGCAATGGAACTAAATAAAATTTTAAGAGAAGCAGGTTACGATTCAAGATTACTTAAACCTGGAGATTTCATTAAAATTAAATAACTCTTTTAAATAAAGAAACCGCCTCTCGGCGGTTTCTATTCCTTTTAATATTCTTTTTTAACCAAACTATTTCATATTATTTTTGAACCTTTTTTATTGCCTCAATTACCCCTTCAATATCAGGTAATTCTGGGATATCATATTTTTTCGCCCAAACAACATTTCCTTCTGGGTCTAGTAAAATATTTGCTCTCCCTGAAATTCCTTTTGATTCTATAAATACATCCATGATTTTAGCTGCAAATCCCAACGGATAAAAATCAGATAATATTTTTAATTTCTTTAGTCCAAGATGATCAGCCCATGCCTTCTTGGTTGGTACCGGATCAATACTAATTCCTAAGGGAACAGTATTTAAATCTTCAAATTCATCATAATGTTCTTCAAGTGCTTTCATCTGTTTGGCACAAACACTTGTCCATGCTAGTGGATGAAAAGAAAGTAATTTGTATCTATCATTGTACTCACTTATATCAACATCATTTCCTTCTTGGTCTGGTAAAGTAAATCCATTTGGGTTTTTTCCTTCTCTAATCATAAATAATACCTCCTTAAATTTTTAGTCGGTTTTATAATATTCATGTTGCCCTTTATAAGCTTCATCTTTCATACGATTTCTTAATTCTTCTAACTCTTTATCACTATAGGGTTCAAAATTACGCACAATTTCTAAATTTTGTTCCAGCACTTCCATGGAGTCTATACCACTAACCAATGTACTGATTGGCATTGAAAGAGAATATTTAATAGCTTCTTCTACACCAATATCAGTTTTGAAAATACGACCTGCCGCAAGGCTTTTCATCCCAATTACCCCCATATTTTTTTCTTTAGCTTGGGGTAAAATTTGATTTTGGAAACTACGGTAGTGATAATCGAGTACATTGAGAGGAAACTGAACAGTATCCCAATCAAAATCAATATCGAGCATTTCCTGGTGTAATTGAGGATACCTGTGACCTGTAAATCCTATATATTTTATTTTTCCTTCTTCTTTAGCTTTTAACGCTTCTTCTAAAACTCCTTCATTTACTATTTTAGCCGGTTCACCAAAATTGATTATTTCATGTAACTGTAAAAGGTCTATATAATCAGTGTTTAGTCTCTGCAAACTCTCTTCTAGTTGTTTATTAAATCTTTCTTTTGTGCGTCCATGATTTTTGGTCATGACAAAGGCTTTTTCTCTATAACCATTTTTGAGTGCTTCGCCCATTATTTTTTCACTTAACCCCTGATGATAACACCAGGCGTTATCCATAAAAGTTATTCCTTCATCTATTGCACTTCGGATTAATTTTATTGATTGATCTTTATCTAACTTTCCTATATGATAACCACCAAGGCCTAATATCGAAACCTCTTCACCTGTTTTTCCTAATAATCTAGTGGGAACACTCATTTCACTCATAGAATTCTCCCCTTTATTAGTTTTTATTGATTTTAAGGAGTTTAGCATTAATAGCTACTATAACAGTACTTAAAGACATCAATACAGCTCCAAACGCCGGTGATATCATAATTCCATAACCAGCTAATACACCTGCTGCTAATGGAATTGCAATTGCATTATATCCTGTAGCCCAAAATAGATTTTGGACTATTTTTCGATAAGTTGCTTTACCAAATTCTATTAATGTTAATACATCGGCAGGATCACTTTCAACTAATATAATATCAGCAGTTTCAGCAGCAACATCAGTACCAGAGCCAATAGCTATCCCAACATCAGCGTTTGCCAAAGCCGGTGCATCATTTACTCCATCCCCTGTCATTGCTACAAATTCTTTATTTCCTTTAAATTCTTTTATTTTTTCCTGCTTTTCATGTGGTAAAACTTCTGCTAGATAACCATCTAAAGATAGTTCATCACTTACATATTTAGCTGTTTGTTCATTGTCCCCTGTTAACATCCAAACCTTTATTCCTTTATTCTGTAATTTTGCTACAGTTTCTCTTGCAGATTTCCGGATTTTATCTGATAAAGTTATTGCACCAATGATTTCATTTTCTTCTAAAACAAATGTTCTTGTAAAGGGTCCTGTTTTTTGTTCGAATTCATTGGGAACTTCCGTGTTATTTTCTTCTAAATATCCAGGGCTGACAACAAAATATTCTTTCCCGTTTATTTTTCCCCGGACACCTTTACCTTGAATATTACTAAAACCATTTATATCATAATAATCTATTTTCTTTTGTTCAGCATTTTTTTCTATGCCTCTTGCTATAGGATGTTCTGAATTACTTTCTAAAGAAGCTGCATATTTAATAATATCATCTTTAGAATAATCTGTCTTAAAAGATTGAATTTCACTTACCCCAAATTCTCCTTCTGTTAGAGTCCCGGTTTTATCAAATACTATTGTAGATATTTTTCTTGAGTTCTCAAAGGCAGTTCTATTTCTTATTAAAAGCCCGTTCTGAGCAGATATGGTAGTTGAAACCGCTACCACTAATGGTATGGCTAAACCGAGAGCATGAGGACAGGTAATAACCATAACAGTTGCCATTCTTTCAATTGAAAATGCAAGATCTCTTCCCACACCTAACCATGAGAATAAGGTTATTAAACCAACTGAAAGTGCAATAATAGTTAGATAAAGTGCTGCTCTATCAGCTAAACCCTGTGTTTTTGATTTAGCTTTTTGAGCTTCTGAGACTAAATTGATAACTTGAGAAAGATAGCTATCCTCACCTGCATTTTTGATCTCAACTTCAATAGAACTATCACCATTTATTGAACCACCAATTACTTCATCTCCAACATTTTTTTCTACTGGTTCTGATTCTCCTGTTAACATTGATTCATTGACGTAGCTTGTTCCGTCAACAATTTCACCGTCAGCAGGTAATTTTTCACCAGGGCGAACTAATATTATATCTCCTACTTCTAGTTCTTTTATTTTAACATCAACTATTTCATCATCTTCGATTAGATGAGCATTATCCGGCATTAACTTTGCCAATTCTTCAAGTGCTCGAGAAGCACTCATTACTGATCTCATTTCTATCCAGTGACCTAAGAGCATAATTACTATTAAAGTAGCCAGTTCCCAGAAGAAAAATCTACCCTCTAAACCAAATACAACTGCACTACTATAGATATATGCAACCGATATTGCTAATGCTATCAGAGTCATCATTCCAGGAGTTTTATCACTTAATTCATCATATAAACCTTTAAGAAAAGGCCATCCTCCATAGAAAAAGATAACTGTGGATAAGAAAAACAATAAATAGTTACTGCCATAAAAGGAAATTTCTATATTTATAAAAGACTGGATCATAGGTGATAATATTAAGACGGAAACCATAAATATTAATGAAACAAAAAATCTTCTTTTGAAATCTTGTACCATTTCTTTATGATTATTGTCCATTTATTAACCCCTCCAAAGTCTTTTTATTCAAGTGAATTATTTAATATTTATTCTATTATATCCTTAACTTCTTCTATTTTTTGAGGGTAAATGGGACTAAGATAAGAATTATCAATTATCTGATTCATCTTTTGATCAGAAATTAATCCTGAACGGTAAGAATTCAATTTTGTAGCTAATGTAGAATCAATAAATACCTGTTCACCTTTAAATATCTCCATTAACTTATTATACAGCTTTTTATTTGATCTAACCTGATATTTTTGATGATAATCTTCTGCTATATAAAATTTTTCTAATTCTTTTACATCAAAATATATTTCTTCTGCTTCTCTTCTTTTTTCTTCTACCTCTTTTATATGTTGCTCTTGTTTTTCATTATCATAAAATATTATATATCTATATTGTCCAGAAGTAGGTCTAAAATTAACTTCAGTTATTTCAATATAATAATCTACTAATTCTTCATAGGTAACAACTTCCGGATCATATAAAACTTTTAATGTCTCTGCATGATTTCCGATTTCATTATAGGTAGGGTTATCAGTTGTACCACCAGCATAACCTACATAAGTATGAACTACTCCATCTAAGGCACCAAACTGGGCCTCGGTACCCCAAAATCAGCCTTTTGCAAAATGAGCAGCTTTTAAAAACTGCAGTGACGCTGAATTTATACAGTATCTTAAACCAGTCGGTTCAGGCCCATCACTAAATAAATGACCGAGATGGCCACCACATCTTGAACAAATAACCTCGGTTCGGTTCATTCCCATACTATCATCTGCTCTAGTTACTACAGAATTATCGGAATAAACATCATAAAAACTAGGCCAACCACTACCAGAGCTATACTTGTGCTCTGAATCAAATAGAAAATTCCCACACGCTGCACATGAATAAATTCCCTTTTCTTTGTTACGATAATATTTATTATTAAAAGCCGGTTCAGTACTTGCTTCTTTTAATATACTATATTCCTCTTCTGTCAGTTTGGACTCCCAGAACTCATCAAAGAGTTCTATTGGATACTTACCTTCTACTTTCAAAGCACTAGTCACAGGAGTAAACAATATTACAAAAAGAAAAAGTATCGACAATACAACTAAATAATTATTGTACTTCAATTTTATTCCTTCTTTCTTTTATTTATTTTCGTCTTCTTCCAAATCATCCATAATCTCTCTGATTTTCTTTTTCTCCCATCTCTCTCCTAGAAATCTATTAACTCCAAATACTTGTGTCCAATGTACAGCCAATCCAATTCCCCAACCAATTAATGGCCAATAGAACCAATAGTTACCAGGTGAAACAATATAATTTATAAGAAATATACCAATATTTACAACTATATAGACTAAAAGATGAGAATAAAAATCTTTTATTTCTTTAACTTTTTCCTTTGCCTTATTATACTTTTCATCGTCTTTCACATATATCACTCCTTTTTCTCTTCTATAATAATAAATTCTTTTATAAAGGTCAAAATCCTGCAATTATTTAATAACAAAAATTTTGTAAATATAAAGGTGTTTTTGTATTAAATAAGAATATTATTAAAGAATACATATTAAAAGGATGAGTGAAATGAAATTAAGATATTTTAATTTTGAAAAAGATTTTGACAAGATTTATAAGATTTGGCAGGAAATCGGCTGGATAAAAGATAATGAAAAACAAAATGAAGCTTTACAGTACTTTGTAAAAGGGGGCCAAGGTAAGGTTGCTTTATTAAAAGACCAAGTAGAAGGTTATGTGAATTCTACTCCTGGCCATATTCAATATCTTGATGAAGAATTATCACTGCAAGCCGTAACCGCTGTCACTATAAGCAGAATTGCAAGAAAACAAGGAATTGCTTCTAAAGCAACTGCAGAAGTGGTTGCTGAAGCCGCCGCTCAAGGAGTAAATGTTTCAGCACTTGGTATGTTTGAACAGGGATTTTATAATAAATTAGGTTATGGTACAGGCAGTTATGAACACATCATCAGTTTCGATCCTGACCATTTAATTATAGAAAATAATTATCGAATACCTGAAAGAATAAAACTAGAGGATTTTAAAGATGTTCATAAATCTAGGCTTGAAAGATTTAAAAGACATGGTTACTGTACTCTTTTGCCTACTGAAATCACACACTCTGAAATGTTATTTGGTTCAAGTAAACCTTTCGGCTTAGGTTATCGGAATAAAGATGGAAATATAACTCATCATATGTGGATTAAACCCGTAAATGATTTACGTGGACCTTATTTAATCAGATGGATGATCTTTAATAATAAAGAACAATTTTTTGAATTAATGAATTTATTGAAAGCTTTAGGTGATCAAGTCCATTTAGTAAGAATATTGGAACCAGCAGGAATTCAATTTCAACAATTTATTGAAAAACCATATCATGATTCCCATGTTACAAAAAATAGTAAATTCGAAGTAACAAATAAAGCTAAAGCTTTCTGGCAAGCACGCATTTTAAACCTAGAAGATTGCATAAATAAAACAACATTTCCTAATAACAAACTAGAATTTAATCTCCAATTAAAAGATCCTATTGAAAACTATTTAGATGATAATTCACCGTGGCAGGGTTTAAGTGGAGAATATACTTTAAGTTTTGGAAGAACTTCTAAGATTAAAAAAGGATTAACTCCAGGACTTTTAGTTCTTAAAACAAATATAAATACTTTTACCAGAATGTGGTTAGGGGCAGTTCGTCCTGCCATATTACCATATACAAATTATTTTAAAGCGCCTAAAGAGCTTATACAAAAATTAGACAATCTTTTTATTACATTACCAAAACCTAACATTGACTGGGATTTTTAAAGATACTGTAAATAATATTGCTGAGAATAACTATGATATTTAATCGAACCTTTATAAAAAATATCTCAATATTTATTTGTATATTTAATTTAAACGAGAAGGCTTGATTTAATTATATCAGGACCTTCTCCTTTCTAGTTAAACAAAGAAATTATTATTAATTAAAAATATTGTTTTTGTTTATCAAATGAATAATTTTTTCGTTATGAAATCTTTCAATTATTTTAAATTGATCTAATATTCCCGGAATAATAACCGGAATTTTATTAAGAGATTTAATGTTTAAATAAGTCATAGATTTATCCTTGCTATATTTATTTAAGTAATAATCTCCAAAAAATCCATTTAAATATAAGGATAAATACTGAGGCATAACAATGTTTTTATCTGCTTTGATTTTAGCTATATCATTATAAAAATGCATTCCTTCTTCTTCCTTTGTTACCAGTGTGCATGGTCCAATTTTACCCTTAACTCTAATTATAATATCATTATTTTGTAGTTGATGTTTTTCTACAGTATGAACCGGGCTTTTATTTTTGTCTTGTAACTTTAATTTCATAACTTCAATGTTTTTACCTTTAATTAGAGATTTTTTATCTATCTTTTCTACATTACGATGTTGTAATCCCATGGTAATATTTAGGGCAATTTCATTAAGTTTCCTAACTTGATGAGTTGTATTTTCTTTTAATTTTGCAACCAACAACTGCTTTATATTCCAAGTTTTTTGCTTTTCCAATAAATTTTTAGAAGCAATTTTACTTTTTTCACTTTTAAGCTCCTCTTTATTGATTTCAAATGTATCTTCAAATATCCTATCAATAGTATCTTTTAAAGATAATTCACTGTTTTTCTCTTCAAGTGCAGAAAGAAAACTTTTTACATTCTTACTTTTCTTTTTTCTTTTAGTTTTATCCAACCACTTAATTTTTATTTTTTTAAATTCTTCAATATTAATTTTTTTGCCATAACTACCTTGATAATAAGATCTCACCTGTTCTTTTACATAATCATCTTGTAAAGACCAATATAAATAATAAGGGTCTGTCATCCTATTATACTTTGGTACAAGAACTGCAAAATAATCCGAGACTATATAATCATTATTTTTGATGAAAATGGGTGAAATATTTTCACTTTGAATAGTTGGAAAAATAATATCTCCTGGTTTGGCAATCAACCTGGCTCTTTGAGGCAAATCATTTTTGTTTCTTATTTTGATTGGGTTTTTAATCATACCTGTATTTTTATCTACCGATTTTGCTTCTATTAATTCCATGTCCTCAGTTATCTTATTATTACTTAGATATCTTTTTTCGGGATTAATATATAGTATTTCTGTTATATTTATTAGCTCTGTATCAGGTGGTTTAGGTAAATTAAGATACCTGTTTACTGACCATTTTGATTCAAAATCACTTTGGTTAATTATTAATGATTTCATTTAACCACTCCACAATAATACGAGTTGAATTTTTCTATTAAATTGTTTGTCTCCTCTTTTGAATCTTTTTCAAGTAGTGCTAAAAACACTTTTTCATTTTGTTCTTCATTATTTCTAATAATTAAAAGTGAAGTATTAACCGCTCGATTTTCATATGAAATAGTTTTAGGAAATTCTATAATTGATAAGAGATCAAACTTATCTAATAACTTTTCTCTAAGTCCTTCAAATTGTTTATTGTTTAAGATACCATCTTTTACAATACTAAACAAATAACCATCATTTTTTAATCTATTCAATATTTCCTCAATTACTGCTTCTTTAATATCAACTTTTTCATTATTAAAGTTAACCTTTTTACTTTTAAATAATACAGGACTTAATATCAAATCATACTTTCTTTGCTGTTTTGTATTTATTATATTTTTTTCAATAAACTCAACATTATTTATTTCACCAATATTATATAGTTTTTTAAATATATTTTTATATTTAATTTCCTCACTATAAATATCTATATGATCTATATTAGTATTATAATAAATTTGTCCTAGTAATTTAGCATTATTATTTGTTAATAATAAATTGATAGATTTTGCATTACTAATTATATCTATTTGTCTAGCTATCAATTCTATTAAATTGTCAGTAATTAATATTGGTAACTCTTTATTAATAATAAGATTATTAAAAACATTGAATAAAACTTGATATTTTTTTTTCGGTTCTAATAAAATCATCTCTTTTATTACTCCATAATAGGGATTACTTTTGTTTATACTCATCGAATCGTTTTTATAATTAGTTAATATTTCAAGAATTCTATTTATATCATCTATCGGATTATTCTCATTGTTTTTTATAAAATCCTCTATTTCTTTAATTTCTGCTTTCAGAGAAGATTCTTCTACCATATTTTACCACCTCTTTTAAAAATTATAACATATTATATTTGTGTTGTAATTGATTATTGAATTATTTTTTGCTTTTACTAATAATAAAAAAATATTAAACTTAAATTATAGTTATTATTTCAAAGTTAACAATAACCGTTCCTTTTAAATATAGCCTAAACTTATTTATACCATTCAACAAAAATATTTACACACAGGGATGATTTTGCTTTATTGGTTTAATTTATTACTTTAATATAGAAATCTTCTAAACTTGATTTAAATATATTGAATAATTGTAAGAAAATCGAATAATAATATTGATGATTAATAAATTTTTAAAGTACTTTCTCTTCTAATATAAGCTTACATTAAATTAATTTAATAAAATCTATACCTTTTATTATTTTTAATACTACCTTTCATGACCAAACGTGTCAATATTAAAGAAATAGGAATAATGACCATCCACTGCAATAATGGAAGGAATCCAACTTCAGTACCTATTAAAAGAGGCATACTACTGCTATAACTCCATCTACCTATATATAAAGCATTTACCTCTACATAAAAACTTGCTAAAAAAGCAAACAATAATATGATAAAAGTATCTTTTTTATCCCAGTTAAAAAACCATTTCCAATCAAAATTAATAATAGACATAAAGATAAATAATATAAGAGTTACTAATACATCTACAAATATTCTTCCCGTTAATAAATTATAATTTTCAAAAGAAGCTTCTCCATTAATTGTATAAAATATTCCAGTCTGTCCATATTCCCAAAGGCCATTTAATGCTGTAGATATGATCATTAAAACTAATAAAAACAATAATAGTTTTTTCACTATTAAATCCTCCCTTGGCACAATTATTATACCTTACTATATAATATTAAAGAAAATTTGTCTTTTTCCTTTTATAAAAACAAATCTAAATAATAAATTATTCGATTATGAATATTTAGTAGCAATATAGTCTATTATAACCCCATAGGCAATACCAGCTAAAAATCCTGGTAAATCTCTAAACCCAGTTGATAGATAGAATGCTGTAGTTACTAAAGTACCTAATATTAAACCACGTAAAATATATCTTTTTTTCATCCAGTTACCTGCTAAGCCAATAAGAAGTCCCATTATTATTCTATTATACCACATAGCAAATAAATACAACTCATTACCTGCATACCCTTGTCGATATCCAACTCCAATTATACAAAAAATACCTAGTATAGCACCAACAAATAAAGATAATCTTAATCTTTTTGTAAGCATAATAACTCCTTTCATTCTAATATATTTTTCACTTATATTTTAACTTCTTTACTTAAACCAATCATCCTTTATATTTTATTTTGTAAATCTACAATATCCTTTTCTAATTTATCAATTCTATCTTTTAATTTAGATGCCTGAGCCATTGCTATTAAAGCAAAAACAAAAGCTGGAGTTGCCAAAAAACTCATGAATTCCATCTTTATACCTCCTTTCCTGATTAATAATCACTACTTCTTGCCCATTTAAATAATTCTTTAAAACTAGCATTTTTACCATACATTAACATTCCAATTCTGAATATTTTGGCAGCCAATTTAATAAATAGATAATTTGCTATTATCAATAATACCATGACACCAAATATTTCTACTAAAGGAGGATTAGAAAATCCTAGTCTAATCAACATTGTAGTTGCTGAAGTAAAAGGAATGTAGGTGAATAAATAACTAAATAGTCCTTCAGGATTATTGACTATAAAACTTGAGAAATAAAGTGGTATCAGTGGTATCATAACCATAAATCCTGTAGATTGTGATCCAGATTGTGCTTCTTTCATCCCTGAACCTACAATTGCATTAATAGAAGAAATCAAAATAAATCCTAATACAAAAAAGATAAACATGTACATAATTTTTATTGTGAATAATGATGTTAGAGAAAAATCAAATACAAATTTTAAAACAGTTAAAGCTGATACTACCCATATTAAAATTTGAATTAAACCAATAATTCCATATCCTAATACCTTACCCATCATCAAATCCCAGGAATTAATAGAAGATAAAATAATTTCTACTATTCTATTACTTTTTTCTTTTATAATACTCTGCATCAAAGCTGAACCTGAAAAAATTGCTGCAAAGACCATGAGCATAGCAAATCCAAAAGGTAAAAGCATTTCTATAACATTAGCATTATTAAACCCTTTAGAGTTTAAAGATTTGGACTTTATATTTATTTCCCGTACCAAATTGTTTATTTCATCTACATTATATCCGGAATCTCTTATCCTTAAATCAACGATCAAAGGATTCAATATATTTTTTATTCTTTCTGTTTCAACACCTTGTAAATCATTAAAATAATTATTTAAAGTATTATTTTTTAAAACTCCTTTGGGAATATATAAAAAACTACTTAAATTGTTCTCGACTATCGTTTTTGAAATTTCATCTTCATTTATATCCTCAAAAAATAAAAAGTGGATGCTATCTGTTTCACGATTCTTAATTTCTTCGTTAGTAATAACTTCTGTATTATTATGAATACCAACTAATAAGGTATCAGAGCCCTCACTTTGGGCTGAAAAATAACCTATACCTCCACCTATTATTAGAATCATAATCGGAACAAATATTGTCATAATAATAAAGGACTTATTTCTAATTATTGTTTTAATTTCCCATTTTGCAACTTTTAAACTATCCTTCATTGTCCATTACCTCCTTTAGCTGTATGGACAAAAATTTCGTGTAAAGGTGGTTTAACAATTGATATCTCATCAACCTTGATTTTTTCCGATATGAATGATAAAAATTCTTTGATATTAACATTGTTTTTAATATTAAAAGATACTTGACTTCCCTCTATTTTAATATCTGAAACATTAGTGAGATTTTTAATAAAAGTTAAATTACTCCCAGATTTTATAATAACTTTTTTCTGTTTATATTCATCTTTAATATCATCAATTTTACCATATAAAACTCTTTGTCCTCTGTTTATCATAAAAATACGATTACAAATCTCTTCAACCAAATTCATTCTATGTGAAGACAATAAGATAGTTGCCCCTTCATTTATTAAATCTCGAACAATTTTTTTAAATAATTCTTGGTTTACTGGATCTAATCCAGAAAAAACTTCGTCTAAAATTAATAATTTGGGGTTATGTATAACCGAAATAATAAACTGTACTTTTTGCTGCATACCTCTGGAAAGATCTTCAATCTTATTGTTTTTAAATTCAAGTAGATCGAATAATTTTAACCATTTATTAGCCTCTTTTTTTGCCTCTTCTAATTCCATATTTTTAAGATCAGCAAAGTACAAAATAGTATCTAATACTTTGGTTGTATCATAAATTCCTCTTTCTTCTGGCAAATATCCAATCTCTTTTTGATTACTTATTATATTTTCATTTAAGATAATTTCACCTTTATCAGGCTGCATAATATCCATAATCATTCTAATTGTGGTAGTCTTTCCAGCTCCATTTGGTCCTAAAAGTCCTAAAACTTCTCCTTTCTCAACCTCGAAAGAAATTTTATCTACTGCTTTTGTATTTTGAAACGTCTTCTCTATATTATGAACTTTCATCACCTGATTAGACATAGTTGCACCTCCATATTTTTCTTTTTCATATATTATTTTAGTTAAATATAACATTTTTATCAAGCTTTTTTGTATTAATTATTTATTAATATTTTTAATAAAGAGATAGTTATTTCCAAATTGTAAAACATTTACTTTTTTGCTAATAATATATCCTATATAATTTTTAATGCATGAAGGATATTCATGCTTTTAATTGAATAATATATAATAGATAATAACACATAAGAACAACAAAAATGAGGAGGTTATATATTAATGTCAGATTATCATGAACCACAAGAAAATATGGACGAAAAAACTTTAGACACGGCACGTATATTAAATAGTTTAAAAGAAGAAGTTGAGGCTGTGAATTGGTACAATCAGAGAGCTTCTGCAACTAATGATCCCGATGTACAAGCAATTTTAGAACACAATCGCGATGAAGAAATTGAACATGCCGCCATGGCATTAGAATGGTTGAGAAGAAATGTTCCAGCTTGGAAAGAAGAATTAGAAACCTATCTATTTACCAATCAACCGATAACAGAAATTGAAGAGGCTGAAGGTGAAGATGAAGAAGATGATGACGAAGGTGAATCTAAAGGTTTAAATATTGGTAATATGAAATAACATTTTTAAGGAGGTATTAATATGGATTTATTAAAAAGAGAACAAGCTCCTTTAACTCAAAAGGCATGGGACGAAATAGATGAAAGAGCTGCTGAAGTTTTCAAAACTCAATTAACAGCTCGTAAATCTGTGAATGTAGATGGTCCTCATGGTATAGAATTCAATTCAATTTCAGAAGGTAAACTTGGAATTATTAAAGGAAATGAAGATGAAGTAAGAAGTAGTAAATATAAAGTAACTCCTCTTATAGAATCACGTTATACTTTTGAACTAAACAGATGGGAAATGGATAATTTAGAAAGAGGAGCTAAAGATGTTGATTTAGGTCCATTAGAAAAAGCTGTCGAAAAAATGGCTGAATTTGAAGATAACGCAATCTATAATGGATTTAAAGCAGGTGACATTAAAGGTTTAAATAAAGTAGCTAAAAAATCCCTTTCATTTGGAAAAGAAGATTCTTCTATTATGGATTCAGTAAGTGAAGGTATGATCATGTTACAAGATGTATATGCTGATAAACCTTATAATCTAATTGTAGGTAAAGAAGCATATTCAAGAATTCAAAAGCAAATAAAGGGTTATCCTTTAAATAAACGTATAGAAGAAGTTATTGGTGGCGAAATAGTCTTTAGTGAAGAAATAGAAGGAGCACTCTTAATTCCAAAAGATCATGAAGACTTAGAACTAACAATTGGTCAAGACTTCTCAATCGGATTCGAAGAACATGATTCTAAATCAGTAAGATTGTTTATTAGTGAATCATTTATGTTTAGAGTTCTTGACCCTGAAATAATCGTAAAATATACAGTTTAAATATAATATGATAAAGTAAAGGGACAGCTATTAGCTGTCCCTTTTTTATTTATTTAACTTTAAATTTATTATATTTAACCAAATCTTCTTTTCGATTAATATTAAAAAATATTCTTTTGGTATCCGCTACCTTTTCTATTTCTTCTTCAGGAATCTTTTTGATATTTATCTTATTGAATAAATAATCAAAGTTAAGTTGATCTTTTTTAATCAATTTCAATATTTCTTCTTTTATATTTTTGTTATAAATACCTACAAAGGGTTCTAAATAACCTCCTTTTTCAGGAATATATGCCTCATATTTGCTATCTTTATCTACATAACATTGCATGAAGTTTAAATAATCCTCACAGATAAATGGCATATCACAAGCCTGTAGGTAATTAAATTGGCTATCAGTCTTTGATAAACCAGTATATAACCCTCCTAATGGACCTTTATCTGGGATTTTATCTGTTAAATATTCAATTTTTCCCTTAATTCCCTTCAATTCCTGTTTTTCATTTCCTATAATATATATTTTGTTGAAAAAAGGTTCTAATTTTTCTATAATGTTTTCTAACATAGGTTTTTGGTCTAGTTTGTACATAGCCTTATTAGAACCAAACCTTGAACTTTTACCACCTGCTAATATTATAGCATTCATATAAATCATCCTTTAATTTAGCTTTTCTAAACTTACAGCGGTTACCTTTAACTCAGGTATTTTAGCATCTTCATCTAATACAGGATTAGTTAAACGATTAGCTGGACTTTCAGCATAATGGAATGGCATAAAGATTTGTCCTTTACTTACCCTTTCACCTACCTTGGCATACGTTTCTACTTTACCTCTTCTAGAAGTAACTTTCACTCTATCCTTATTTTCAATACCTAATTCTTTAGCATCTTTTTTATTAATTTCTACATAAGCATCTGGGGAATGATTATCAATCGATTTTGAATTTCTAGTCATAGTCCCGGTATGAAAATGATAAAGCATTCTACCTGTCATCATTATATATGGATATTCTTCATCAGCAGATTCAGCTGGAGGTATATAGGTTACAGAGTTAAATTTACCTTTTCCTCTTGAAAACTCTCCTTCATGCAAGAATTTAGTTCCTGGATGTTCTTCATCTAAACATGGCCATTGTAAGCCAGTTTCACCTAATCGTTTTGCTCTTATACCTCCATAGATAGGAGTTAAATCTGCAATCTCATCCAATATCTCTGACGGATTATTATATTCCATTTCATAACCCATTCGATTAGCAATCTCTACTATAATCTCCCAATCAGGTTTCGCTACACCTGGAGCAGGAACAGCTTTTTTAACTTTTTGAACTCTTCTTTCAGTATTTGTAAAGGTTCCATTTTTTTCGGCAAAACTTGCTGCCGGTAATACTACATCAGCATATTCTGCTGTATCACTAAGGAATATGTCCTGAACAACTAAAAACTCAACATCTTCAAGAGCTTTTTGGATATGAGTTTGATCAGGATCAGAAATCATAGGATTTTCGCCCATTATATATAAGCCGTGTAGATTACCTTTATTAACTTCATTAAATATTTCAACTACAGTTAATCCTACTTCTGAAGACAAGTCATCAGCATCCCAATAGTCACTAAATTTCTTTCTAATGTCTGGATCTTCAACTGATTGATACCCAGGATAAACATTAGATAATGCTCCAAGATCACAAGCACCTTGAACATTATTTTGACCTCTTAAAGGATTTACACCTGTACTTTCAAATCCTACATTTCCTGTTAACATAGCAAGATTAGCAACAGATAAAACATTGTCAGTACCAGTTCTATGCTGTGTTATTCCCATCGCAAAATATATAGCACCTTTATCAGCCTTACCAAATATTTTGGCAGCTTTAATAATATCTTCTTTGTCAATACCAGTTATTTCTTCTACCTTTTCCGGTGTATATTCTGCTACAACTTCTTTTACGATTTCAAAATTTTCTGTTCTATCATTTATAAATTCTTTATCATGTAAATCTTCTTTAATTATTACATGCATTAAACCATTTAATAATGCCACATCAGATCCCGGTTTCTGATTTAAAGATACTTCTGCTAGAGGAGAAAATTCAATATCTCTGGGATCTGCTACTATTATTTTTGTACCATTTTTATATGCTTTTTTAATTTTACTCCCTATAACTGGATGATTTTCTGTAGGGTTCGAGCCGGTTATAAATATTACGTCAGCTCCTTCAATTTCTCCAATTGAATTTGTCATTGCTCCTGAACCAAATGCTTTTACTAAACCAGTAACGGTTGAAGCATGACAAAGCCTAGCACAATGATCAACAGAATTAGTTCCAATTACTGCCCTCATAAACTTCTGCATCAAGTAGTTTTCTTCATTTGTACATTTAGCTGAACTTAATCCCGCCATAGCTTTAGGTCCATGTTTTTCTTTGATTTCAGAAAATCTTTTAGCTACATAATCTAAAGCTTCATCCCATTCGCTTTCAACCAGTTCACCATCTTTTCTAATTAAAGGTTTTCTTAAACGGTCAGGATGATTCACAAATTGAAGACCAAATCTTCCTTTTACACATGCTTCACCAGCAGGATTAGGAGTTCCATCTCTATATACAGAACCAACTTCTATGATTTCATCATCTTTGATTCTTAATTCTAACTGACAACCTACTCCACAGTATGGACAGGTTGTAACTACATTTCTAAAATCTTTTTTTCGTGCTTGCTTTTTAGAAGGAATATATGTTAAAGCCCCTGTCGGACACATTTCTACACACTGCCCACAGAAAACACATGTAGATTTTTCATTATCAAAACCTTGGTCTAAAGTTGTACCAACTTTAGTTTGAAAACCTCTTTCTATAAATTCAATAGCATCTGAACATTGTACTTCTTTATCGACTCGAATACATTTTCCACACAGAATACATTTATTCGGATCTAATTCAATAAATTCATTATCTTTATAAAAATCGAAAACCCTATCATTTTCACTATCAAATGACGATTCCTCTATATTGTATTCATAGGCTAAATCCTGTAACTTACAATCTCCATCAGCTTCACAGGTCATACATTCAATATTATGATCTGATAGTAATAAATCGAGGATTTCTCTCCTTCTATTCCATACTTTTTCACTTTTAGTTTTTATATTCATTCCCTCGGTAACAGGAGTAGAACAAGCTGTGGTTAACCCACCGTTTTCCATTTCTACCATACACATTCTACACGCACCTGTAATACTTAAATGAGGGTCATAACACAATGTAGGTATATCTATATCATTTTCTTTTGCAATATCTAAAATAGTCTGACCAGCACGAGCTTCATATTCATTATTGTCTATAGTAATATTCATAAATTTATTTCTCCTTTCCATTATGAAATAGCATCTACCGGACAGACGGGTTCACAAGAACCACAGACTGTACATATTTCTGGATCTATTTTATGAGCTTCTTTTGGCTCACCAGATATGGCATCTACTGGACAGACACTCACACATTGGGTACATCCTATACATGCATCTTGATCTATTACATAACTATCTTTCAATTCTTTACACTGTCCAGCCGGACATCTATTCTCTTCTATATGAGCTTTATATTCATCTTTAAAATATCTAAGAGTTGTCAAAACAGGATTAGGTGCAGTTTTTCCTAATCCACACAATGAAGTTTCTTTAATAGTATGGGCTAAGCTATCCAGTTTTTCTAAATCCTCAGGCTTACCCTCTCCTGCTACAATTCTTTCTAAAATATCTAGCATCCTTTTAGTACCGATTCTACATGGAGAACATTTCCCACAAGATTCTTTTTGGGTAAAACTTAAAAAGAACCTTGATACTTCAACCATACAGGTATCTTCATCCATTACTACCATTCCACCAGAACCTATCATGGCTCCAGCTTGCTGTAATGAATCAAAATCTAATGATAAATCGAAATGTTCTTTTGTGAGACAACCACCAGAAGGACCTCCAATTTGAACTGCTTTGAATTTTTTGCCTTCTCTGATACCGCCTCCGATATCATTAATAATTTTTTCTAAGGTAATACCCATCGGTACTTCAATTAAACCAGTATTTTGAACATCTCCCGTTAGAGCAAATGTCTTTGTTCCTGTGCTATTTTCCTGGCCAATACTACTAAACCATTCTGCACCATTTGAAATTATACTAGGCACATTTGCAATCGTTTCAACATTATTAATATTAGTTGGTTTGCCCCATAAACCTGAATTTGCTGGAAAAGGTGGTTTGGGTCTAGGCATACCTCTATCGCCTTCTATTGAAGCCATTAAGGCCGTTTCTTCTCCACATACAAAGGCCCCGGCTCCTTCAGTAATCTTTATTTCAAAATCAAATCCACTACCAAGTATATTTTCACCTATTAAACCTGCTTTTTTAGCATCTTTAATAGCTTTGCGTAACCTTTTTACCGCTAAGGGATACTCAGCTCTAACATATATGTGACCTTTAGTAGCTCCTATAGCATAACCTGTAATTAATAATCCTTCTAATACACGGTGAGGATCACCTTCCATCACACTTCTGTCCATAAATGCACCAGGGTCACCTTCATCACCATTTACAATTACATATTTCTGATCAGCTTTTTCTTGACGAGCGAAATTCCATTTCGTACCAGTAGGGAAACCTGCTCCCCCCCTGCCTCTCAATCCAGATTCGCTAATAATATCACAAACTTTTTCTGGTGTTAGCTCAAATAGGACTTCACTTAAAGCTTGGTAGCCATCTTCAGCTAAATAATCCTCTATGTTTTCAGGGTCTATATTTCCACAATTTTTCAACGTAACTCTGTTTTGATTTATATAAAATGGAATTTCATTTTCTTTGGAATAACTTACTCCCTCTTGATCTTTGTATAATAAATCTTCAATTAAATTCCCCTCTACCAGGGAATCTTCTATAATTCTATCTACATCTTTTTCTTCGACACCCTTATATAACAATCCAAGTGGTTCTACTTTAACTAAAGGACCTTGTTCACAAAAGCCGTGACAACCACTCTTTTTTACAGTGATGTTTTCTTTTGTATTTTCTTCCATTAAACTTATATTAATAGGTAGATCTAATTTTTCTATTTTGTTTTGTAGATTTTCAAAGATTTTAATTGAACCATTAGCTACACAGCCTGTTCCCGCACAAACTAAAACTTTTAACCCTTCTTTACTAATCTTTTTCTTAGAAGTTTGAATTGCATTATCTAATTCTTTTCTTGTTTTAAACACCCTTTTCACTCCCCCGGTATTCCTCTAATACATTCTTAATTTTATCAGGAGTCATTTTACCATATACTTTTTCATTAATGGTAACTACCGGTGCTAAACCACAAGCACCGATACAAGAAACTGTTTCTAAGGTAAATAAGCCATCCTCAGTGCTATTAGTACCTTCTTTGAAATTAAGTTGTTCTTTTATTTTATCTATTACATCTTGAGAGTCACGAACATGACATGCAGTCCCATCACAAGCATGAATAACATATTTACCTTTTGGAACTGTTGAAAATTGGGTATAAAAAGTTATAACCCCATAAATTTTACTTAAGGGAATATTTAATTCCTTGCCTATGTATTCTTGCGCTTCTACAGGCAAATAACCAATTTCTTTCTGTACTTCATTTAGGATTGGAATTAAACTTCCTTTTTCACCTCTATACTCATCTATTATGCTTTTTATTTTAGTTCTTTCAAAATCCATATTTTTACCCCTTTTTTGTTTTCACCATTTATTAGTCTTTTAAAATAAGCCTAGTTGACAATCTTCAACTCTCACCTGTTCATTATTAAGCATCTTACCTACCTTTTTTAAAGGTATGCCAAGCGAATGTCCTATTAAATGAGCTTTAAAACAACTTATTTTTTCCAAGTTTAATTCTATTTGTTGTTCTTTTTCTTTATTAATGATTACATCAGCTCTATTTTTACACATTTCCGCTGAATCTTTTTTATCTCCCCCCTCCAAATCTAAATAAAAGACTAAATTAAAATTTATAAATTCTATAATGCTATTACCCTCCACAATTAAATAATCATATTCTTTGATTTTATTTAAACTTTTCTTAACTCCTTCTTTTAGGCTGTCTTTGTTAGATTTTAAATAATATACTTTTTCTGCTCCTGCTTTATCAAATATATTTGTATCTGTATTATCTTCTTTTATTATATTATTATCTTCTATCAATTTAAATCCATCATATTCATCATGAATTGAACTTTTAATTACGACAATATCTCCCCTGAGATTTTTAATAAATTTTTTAATTAAAGTGGTTTTACCTAAACCCTTTCTTTTGCTTGATACTAGTATACTTGTCACAAATTATCCCTCCATATAATAAAAAATCCCTTGAAATAGGTATGTTTGTATATTTCTACCTAAATCACGGGATTCCTCTTTATAATTTTCTCATAAAACTGATTATTTTAATATAATTTAATCATGATTACACTATATACTTTTTAAATTTTATTCAAACCAACCTTTAATATCCTCTTCAGCTGGAACTTTACCGGTAATTTTCATATCCCCATCTACCGCTACAGCAGGTGTTAACATCACCCCTCGTTCTGTGATTTCATTCATATCCTCTACCTTCACTATCTCTGCATCTAAATCCATTTCTTCTACCACTTTTTTAATATTATCTTCGGTCTTTTCACAGTTCGGACAGCCTGTTCCAAAAATTTCAATCTTTTTCATAACTATCATCTCCTTTAAATATTTTTATTTTTTATAAAACAAAGGTTCCATAAACAAACCCACTAAATGTAGACATAACTACAACTAGACTGATAAAGACTAAAGTTTTTTTAGTTCCCATAACACTTCTTATTACTAACATATTTGGTAAACTAAGAGCAGGACCTGCAAGTAATAGTGCCAAAGCTGGTCCTTTCCCCATGCCAAGTCCCATTAATCCCTGTAAAATGGGAATTTCAGTTAAAGTAGCAAAATACATAAAGGCTCCAAGAATAGAAGCAGTAAAATTAGCTAAAATAGAATTGCCACCAACGAAATTTGAAATCCAATGAGCAGGTATAATACCAGCTTCTGTTCCCGGCCTTCCCATTAGAAAACCTGCTACTAATACTCCGGCAAAAAGCAATGGTAAAATTTGTTGAGCAAAATCCCAAGTGGAATCAAACCAATCACTTATTTCGTTTTTATCAAACCAACTTTTTAAAATTATTACCAATATTGCAAGTAAAGAAATAGTAACCGGCCATTTAATATTGTAAATATACATCCAAAAACCTGAAGCTTGACTTGGTTTTGCCCAAGCTGCAAATATTAATATTAAGACTAAAGTAATGAAATATATGATGTTTTGGAATCCCGATCTAGCTTCTTCATCATCATTATTACCTACTGCTATGTTACCTTTTAAACGTTCTTTGTCTTCCTTACGAAATATAATAGCCATTAATATTCCGATAACCACTGCAAATATAATAGCTCCAATTGCCCTTGCTAACCCAAGTTGCCAGCCTAAAACACGAGCTGTTAAAATAATGGCTAAAACATTTATCGCTGGTCCAGAATATAAAAATGCCGTTGCCGGTCCAATTCCCGCTCCTTTTTTATAAATTCCAGCAAAAAGTGGAAGAACAGTACAAGAACAGACCGCCAAAATTGTTCCTGATACTGAAGCTACTGAATACGAGACCCACTTTTTAGCTTCACTACCAAAGTATTTAATAATTGCATTTTTAGATATAAAGTTCGCTATAGCACCAGCTATGAAAAATGCTGGAATTAGACATAGTAATACATGTTCTTGTGCATATTCTTTTAACATATAAAATGCTTCAATTATAGCTTGTTGAAATTTCGCATTACCAATTGGAATATAAAAAGCTGCAAGAAATACTGCTATGTATAAAGATAGTTTTTTCAATTTACTCATATAATATTTCACCTCATATTTATTTATTATTTAAAACATTCATCCTATCATTTATATCACTTTGAATGACGTTATCTACACATTGAAAGAAATTTATAATACAAGGGGTTTTAAGTGAATAATAGTTTTTTAAGCCTTCTTTTTTTGCTTCTACTACCCCTGCTGTTTTTAATATATTTAGATGTTTGGAAACTGAAGATTGATTTAAATCCAGTTCCTCCTCTAAATCTGAAACACACATTTTCTCTTTATTTCCTAAAGTTTCTACAATTTTTAATCTGTAACTATTTGCTAGAGATTTTATTATCTTTTCTCTTGCTTTAAATAATTTATCATCCATAACCACACCTCCTAATTGCTATATTACCATATTAGAATATAGTTGTCAAACAAAATAGGGGAACCCCCCCTATTTATCTATACCTTTTCTATTTCTATTTCAATAACATACTCTTCAGTATGAAATTCAAAAATCATTTTATACTCATCTTCTGTATATGTAAATCGCATTTATAATCACCTCGAATAATCATTCTTTTTTGGCTATCACCAAAAATTCCATATCTGTTTTATTAATTTTTCTCTTACGGCTATAATTTCCTAATTCACAGCCATATATATCTATTTTATCAAATCCTATATTTTTTAATCTCCAAGTTATTTCACTCGGTAGGTAGTAACGCTGTTCACCTTCAATAGATTTCTTAATATCATTATCATCTATTACTTCTAACTCGAATTGTTCTCTTAAAGTTATCAAATCTAAATTATCATTTTCTTCTATTATCGGTTTATAGGCATTTAAGACAGTTAAAATTAACTTACCATTTCTCTTTAAAGAATTATATGAATTTTCAAGTATTTTATAATCTTTTCTGTCTTCATCCATCAATGAAAAGGCTCCTTCACATAATATTAAATTTAGATCAAACTCTTCTTTATAATCCAAATCAAGTGCATTTTTAATTTTAAAATTCAGATTATAATTCTTATCCTGTATTTTACTTTGAGCTTGCTTGATCATTGATTTTGATAAATCAATACCTACAACGTTATAACCTCTTTTAGCTAATTCAATAGAATGCCTACCTGTACCACACCCAATATCCAATATATCTGTATCTTTATTATAATCCATTTCTTTTTCAATAAAATCAACTTCCCCTAAAGTACCTTGAACAAACGGTTCTTCTTCATATTTTTCTCCATAGTTTTCGAATAATTTTCCATACCATTTTAACTCCATTAATTATCCCTCCTTATATTGTATTTATTGCTTTTTTAATTTTTGCCACTTTATTTTATTTGCTCTATTTGAATTATATTTTTCCTTTAATTTTTGATGTTCAATTTCTCTTTTCATTTTAAAATAATTAACTAATCTAGCTTTATTTAATTCACCTTTTTGAACTGCTAGCTTAACTTCACACTCCGGTTCATGTTGGTGAGTACAATCATTAAACTTACATTCATTTGATAATCTATCTATTTCTCCGAACACATTATCTAAAGAATTTTCATCAACCCAAAGTTGAATTTCTCTCACCCAGGCGTATCGATAATGACTCCACCTGAAGGAATTAAAAACAACTCCCGGTTAGTAGTAGTATGCTTCCCTCTACCATCATTTTCTCGAATATTTTTGGTAGCCTGGCTACTTTTATCTAATAACATATTTATTATAGAAGATTTGCCTACACCAGAAGAACCAACTAAAACAGCTGTTTTATCAGGGTTTATCATATCTCTAATTTCTTGAATACCCCGATTATTAACACAACTACTTATTATATTTGGCGTATTAAAAGCAATGCTTTCCACTTCCGACTGGAAATATTCTATATCATCACTTAAATCTGCCTTATTTAAAATAATAATGGGTTTTGCACCACTATCCCAGGCTATAGTTAAGTATCTCTCTAATCTTCTTTTACTAAATTCTTGATTTAATGAAGTTACAATAAAGATTAAATCAATATTGGCAGCTATTATTTGTTCCTCTTCTTTTCTTCCAGCTTGCTGCCGTGATAATTTAGTACCTCTCTTTAAAACATTTTTTATCACAGCATTACTTTGTTTATTATATTGTTCATATCTTACCCAATCTCCCACAACAGGAAAATCAGGTCTGTTAGCTTTATAATAATCTTTGCCAGATAAAGTAGCCATTATTTCAGTACTTTTAGTACTAATTTTATACAAATCTCGATATTGAGC
Source organism: uncultured Halanaerobiales bacterium (assembly GCA_913055675.1). GTDB lineage: Bacteria > Bacillota > Halanaerobiia > Halanaerobiales > M55B127 > M55B127. Next base: position 21,542 of record CAJXKY010000001.1, on the reverse strand, counting down.
AACTACTCTTCCCATATTTTTTGTATCCTTTATATTAAATTTATATCTATTTAATCCTAATTTTTTTAGCATTTTATCTTCCTTTCTATATAAACGTAAAAAACCACAGGTCCAATAAACCTGTGGTAAGATAAACTCATTAATATTTGTTTTTAAAGCGCGCACAGAGTTCATTAATCATATGTTGAAATCCATTTAAAAAAGGACATAACAATCCCACGGATTAAAACACTACATCTTCAATTTGATGGGATTAAAAAACTGTCCTTTTCATTATGCATCACTCGCTTTAATAATATTTTCACATTTAATATTATAACTAATATATGAAATAATGTCAACAAAAAATTATATTTTTGTATTTTAAAGTATTTTTAATTAAAAAAATTAAACTATACTTAATAAATTTTAACTAATCTATAATAGAAGTACTCCAGTTTGATAATTTTAACCAAATTAATCCTAAAAGTGAACCTCCTAAATGTGAAAGAGCCACTGCCCACCATAAACCTACCTGTGAAAAAGATAAGAAATTTATTAGAAGATAAGCTAATCCTAGCCTAAATAACCATAAAGATGAGGAAGAAATAATCATTGGTGGAATCGTTTTTCCTGCTCCTTTAAAAACTCCGTTGCTCACATGTAAGGCTCCTAAAAAGCCAAATGTTAAAGCAACTATTCTCAAATATTGAGTACCAAATTTAACTACTTGGGGAGCCCCATTAAAAATTCTAATTACAAATTCGGGTTCTATAAACAGAATAATACCTAAAATTGTCATTGTTATGAAAATTATTGAAATACTAACTTTAGAAGTACGCTCTGCTCTTTTTTGTTTTTCAGCTCCAATATTTTGTCCAACCATTGTAGTTGCTGCAGCCCCAACACCAAAAGCCAATATGGTAGGCAAACTAATAATACGATTTACTATCCCATATGCAGCTAAAGTCATGGTTCCAAAACTGGCTACCAGGCTTGTCATTAAAAGTTGGCCCATTGCTATCATAGATTGCTCAACAGATGACGGAACTCCAATTCTTATAATCTTCTTTATTATACTATAATTCCACTTCAAATTAGTACTTTTTAGATAAAACCCTTCCATACCTTTCCTAATCAAAATTAATGCGTATATAGCTACAATAGCTCTTGCTATAATTGTCGCTAAGGCAGCTCCAGCTACATCTAATCTTGGAAATATCCCTATTCCAAAAATTAAAAGGGGATCTAAAATTATATTCAAAGTAACTGAAAAAAACATCATGATGGAAGGAGTCTTAGTATCCCCAACCCCTCTTAAAATGGATGAAAAAATAAAAAACACAAACATAAATGGCATCCCGGCAAAAATTGTACGTAGATATGCTGTTGCAGAACCAACTATTTGTGGTTCAGCTCCCATTAGAATAATTATTTTGCGAGCAAAAATGAAACCAATTACACTAATAACAATAGATAAAAAAACTATAAAAGAAAATAATTGGCCTATTATATTATTAATTTTAATTAGATTTCCCTTCCCCTTATGCTGAGCTATTAAAGCAGTTCCAGCAATAGTTAAACCTGCTGCAATTGAAATCATCATAAATACAATTGGAAAACTAATTGAAATTGCTGCAACAGCTTCGGGACCAACTCTACCTAGCCATAATGTATCTGCTAAATTATATAAAGTCTGCATTAATTGACTCAACATTATTGGCCAAGCTAAAGTAATTAAAGACTTTAATATAGGACCTTCAACTATATAATTATATTTTAAAGATTCTTTTTTTTCTTCTATCATCTACTTCAACTCCGAATATTGCTAAATATTTTAGCTAGAAAATGAAAGAAAAACCCCGCTACTAACGGGATAACTTCTACTCATTATATTTATATTTTGAATAATAATTAAAATAGAAAATTAGAGCTAATATTGCTATTAAAATTAATTCAAATATTAATACTACATTTCCCATGTTATTGGCCATTATTTCAAACCATCCCGGAATATTTTCACTGACTTTTTGCCCAGTTTTAACAAAATTTGCCATTGCTACTTGTCCAGAAGCCGCTAAAGAAGAAAGCGCCACAATTCCTAAAGAAGCTACTGCCGAAATACTAATCCCTCCTAAAGCTAATAAAAGGGCAAAAGCAATACCAGCAACGGCAAATACCCCAGCTGACAATATCCCTACCGATAATACTCCTATACTTATTCCACCTATGGCAATTAGTCCATAGGCTAATTTACCTATAGCTATTACACCTCGTGCTTTACTACCAATTGAAATTATCCCACGAGCTACATCATAATCTCCTTTTTGGGGATTATAGCCACTAGTGATGTGAAAAAGAGGTAAATTTCCAATTTGCATTTTGCTTTTAATATTAAAGTGAGGAACTTTACCTAAAAATTTAATCACGTTGACAATACCCATATCCTCAATATAATTAGCATTTTCTTTAGTCAATCGATGTGCTTTAGGTATAGCACCTTCCATTTCTTCATTAAAGGCTTCCTGCTCATTATCATATTTACTCATTATACTTTCTACTTCTTTTCGTTCTTGTTCAATTATGTTTTTCTTTTTTTCTTTATTCAAATAAATATTTTTTTTAAAAAGTTTCATATATTGTTTTTTTACCTTCATTCTTTCACCTCAAATTAATTATTATATTTTGATTAATTCATAATCTAATTGACCTAGTCCCATTTTTTCCCCATAAGTTAGCTGGATTGTACTTTTGGTGTTTTTTCTGATACCTTTAAATTTATCTTTCCCTTTTTCAAAATTGTCCTTTAAATGGGAATGCTTGATACCTTCTTGTTTATTCACCAGGTCATAACTAGCCTTATCCAAGGCTACTGGATCTTTTGAAGCTAATATTCCAATATCTCGAACTATGGGAGCATCACTCCAAGTAGCACAATCACATTCCGGAGTAATATCCATCAAGAAGTTTATATATCCAATTTTTCCTTCTTTATCTTTTGCAACCCCATAAGCATATTCAGTCATTCTTTCCATAAAAGGTCCTATTTCTGTTTCCTCATCCATATATATTGCGTCTACTGGACATACTGTCATACATTCTCCACAGCCAATACATTTCTCAGGGTCAATAACTGCAAAATCATCAACTACTATAGCTGAAGTTGGACAAACTTCTGCACATCTACCACAAGCAATACACGTATCATTATCAGATTTTATCTCAGCATCATGTTGTTCTTTTTTACCCGGAGCAGGAGCACAACCCATGGCAATATTTTTAATAGAACCACCAAATCCAGCCATGGCATGCCCTTTAAAATGAGACATAACTATCATTCCATCAGAATTAATAATATCAGAGGCAATCTTTACTTTTTGAAAATGTTTACCATCAATAGCTATCTCAGTATAATCTTTTCTATTCAAGCCGTCTGCAATAATAACTGGCGCATCTAAAACAGAAAAATTGAAACCATGTAAATTTGCAACTCTCAAGTGATCGATGGAATTGTGTCTCATACCTGAATATAGGGTGTTTGTATCAGTAACAAAGGGTTTACCTTTATGTTCTTTAATTTTATCTACAACCTGCCTTGCAAAAACAGGATTTATATATCCATCATTACCATATTCTCCAAAATGAAGCTTAATAGCTGTAAAATCTTCATCTTCTATTAAATCACCAAAACCGGCTTTTTCGAATAAGTTTTTTATTTTCTCTATTTTACTATTTTTTTCACTTCTAGCTCTAATATCAGCGAAATATACTTTGCTCATAAATTTACACTCCTTGTTTGTCGTTTTATCACAGATGTGAATTAATTTTAATTTTCCCAAATAGATTGCATCTTTTCTGTTAATATTTGCTCATCTTCCTTGACGGGCCATAATTCCTTAATAGAATTTCCCCTCATTGCTGATGCAATATTATAAAAAATTTGTTTATTGAATTTAATCTTTTCTAAAATTTCTTTTATTTCTTCTCTTTTAGTTTCCTGGTCATAAGGACATTTTGTGAAGGTATCCTTATATTCTATTCTATCTTTTGCAGAAATTATTCTTTTTTCCCTTAAGTAAATCAATGGTCTTATTATATATACTTCATTATCACTTAAAAACCTCTTTGGCTGTAATGTATTTACCTGACCAGAATAAAGAATACTCATTAAATAAGTTTCTACTGCATCATCATAATGATGACCAAAAGCTAATTTTTCATATCCTTTTTCCTTCATGTAATTAACAATAGCTCCTTTTTTAAAGTGAGCACATTTTGAACAGGGATTACCATTCTCCTCGTTTATAATATATTTATATATATCTGTTTTAATTACTTTAAGGTTCACTTCTAATTTATCACACAAATACTTTAGATAAGATAAATGATTACTTTCCTCAAAACCCAAATCAACTGTAACAGCACTTACTTTAAAATTTAATGACGTATGTTCACTCAATATTTTTAAAGCATAAAGCAAAAAAGAACTATCTTTCCCACCTGACAAACCAACTATAATTTTATCATTTTTATCAATTAAATTAAATTCAGCTATGGCTTTTGATATTTTATTATTATGTACCTTGTCTAAATGCAGATCCAATTTTCACACCTCTTATTATCTATTACACAATTCGCGAAATTTACAGTAACTGCAGACAACATCATTAGTTCTTTTTTTAAATTGAGCTTGTCCTAAAGGTTGATTCCATTTTTCATCTTTCAGATATTCTTTCATTTCCTTAATACTATTTTCTATTTTTTTCTCGGTTTCCTTAATAATCTTATCATCAAAAATATATTCTTTCTTTTTTTGTTCATATAAATAGATAAATGTAGCTGTAATTTCTCCAGTATAATTATAAGTACGGTAATAATAATATGCGTATAATTTCAATTGTTCTTTACTACTATTTTTTTCTTTGCCAGTTTTCCAATCCACGATATGAGGTTTTTCATTTTTACCTTTTTTATAAATTAAATCTGGTATAGCATAAACTTTGGTTTTGTTATATTCAAAGGTTTCAAAAGTATCTGTATCAAAAGATTTTACATAATAAGAGTTTTTGATGTTTTCTACTACATCTGTATTTATTAGATAATTGATAATTTGATCTTTTTTATAATTTATAAAATCAATTTTGCTGTCTTTTAACTCATCGTTATAATATATTTCTTTCAACATTACATGTTTAGAAGGATTGACTTTCCAAGCAGGTTTGTTTTGTGATTCTCTAAAAGCATCATTTAACTCTTTTTTTATTTTATCATCTAAAACCTTTTTTTCTAATGGCAACCCATCATAGATTACTCTATGCAAAAGATGATGGACTGAACTACCCAAAATAGTATCAGTTGACTGTAATTTTTTTAATCGGTATACTTTTTTATTTTCTTCTGGAGCATTCCACTCCCATCCGTTATGACTTTTATAATATTGAAAGTAATATTTCCTCAAACAAGTTTTAAAAATATTCTCTCTTGATTGAGACCAAGACCACTCCGGATATTTTGTGTGTTTATAACCCATTATTAAATTCATCCTCAATGTCATTTATTAATTCTTCTATTTTTTTAAAATGTGAACCTTTCCAATATATTTGATCACAGTTAGTACAAATATAAAATTCATTATAATACTTTTTGGTCTTAGGTTCTAATCTATCTATAATTTTTTCTTTTCTAATACTTTCTAGCAAATGATTACATTTAGGACAACGACTTGATTTATTAATATATTCTTTTAAATCATAACGATGTATTACTTCCGAAAGCTGCTTTTGAGGATTATCATTTCTAATATAATATCCATACTTAACTTTTTTTCTCATTAATAGCCCATGGTCTTTTGTCAATAATATTCTGTTCTCCTTGGCAGATTTATCAGCTAGAAATTTATCACCATAATCATTATAATAAAGGGTATCAAACCCTAGTATCCTTAAATAACTAACTAATTTACCCAAATGTGCATCCGCTATGAATTTAGGTTGATAAGGGAATTTTTTACGTAAAGTTTTTTGAGAAGATTCAATATTAATTGTTTTAAATATAGGGTAAGCGCTAATAGAATCACCATTTTTTACTAAATAATTAAAGTTAATTGGTTGATTATTTTTCAATAAAAAATATACCTCAGTATGGGGCACACCAATACCTTCCAGTATATCCTTAATGGTTTGTCTATCTTTATATTTTATCTCTCTTATCCTTTTATTTTTATCTTCAAAAAACTGATTTAATTCACCAAATAATCTTAAGTAAACTACTTTTTCCATATAAATTCCTCTTTATTTTTCATTTATAAAAAATACTCCTACCCCACTTCTTCCTAAATGAACAGTTAAAACATTACTAATCATATTTATCATAAAATCCTTAGTCCCAAAACGATCAGCAATCATTTCTTTTAATTTTATGGCATTTTCTTTTTCACCCGAATAACTTATACCAATAAGCTTATTTTTAAGATCACTACTTCTTTTTTCCATTATTTTTAATATCTTCTTATAGGCTCTATCATATCCCCTTACTTTTTTAAATAATTCTATTTTCCCATTATTTACTTCTAATACAGGTTTAATATTCAAAAATTCCCCAATCGCCGCGGTTGTTTTACTTATTCTTCCACCCGTTTTTAATCTTTCTAAACTCTCTAAAGTAAAAATGTGCTCAACATTTTTAGTAAGTACCTCAGCCTTTTTTATTATATCTTCGAAGGGTAACTTATTATTTTTTAACTGAACTATTTGTTCTACTAAAAGATTAATAGCAGTTGAACCACTTTTGGTATCTATTACTTCCATTTTAAAATCGGGATATTTTTCTTTTACATTTTCTGATATTAATTTTGCAGTCTGATAAGCACCTGACATTTTAGAAGAAAAAGCTAAGTATAGACAGTCCCAACCCTTTTCTGCACAATTGGTAAATGCTTTTTCAAAATCAGTAGCTCTTACTTGAGAAGTAGTAACATGGCGTTTTTCTTCTAAAAACTTGAATAACTGTTCTGTATCAATATCTATTCCATCCAAATATTCTTCTTGGTCTACAATTATCCTGAACGGCAATAAGTCTATATTGTTTTCTTTCAAATAATTATTTGGTATATCACATGCACTATCTACTATAATTTTTAATTTTTCCATCTGATCACCTCATTAAAGTCCCCAAAAATATACTATACCAAAGGTAGTTACTATACCTGATAAAATCTGTAAAGGCAGACCTACTATAATATAATCTTTAAATTTATATCCACCAGGTCCATATACCATTAAATTTGTCTGATTACCTATCGGAGTAGCAAAAGCAGTGCCAGCTGCAAATGTTACTGCCAAAATAAAAGCAAATGGATTTACATTTAAAATTTGAGCCGTATTTATAGCAATCGGTATCATCAATATTACACTTGCATTTTTACTAATAACATTTGTTAAAAATGCTGTTAAAAAGTAAAATACAGCTAACATGATAATAGGGGAAAATATTTTTGCTAATCTCAAAACTTGATAAGCTATATATTGGGCTGTACCTGTTTTTTCAACTGCAATCCCCAAGGGTATCAAACCTGCTAATAGAAATATTACTTCCCAATTAATTGAATCATATATCTGGTTATGGTCTATACAACCTACAGCGACCATTGCAATTACTCCACCTAGAGCAGCTATAACAATATGAACTATATTAAATGCTGCTAATGCTACAACACCAGCTAGGATAGTTAAAGCTTTAACTGCTCTTGAAAACTCATAATCTCTTGTATCAATTTCTTTTGAAACAATAAAGTTTTCATTTTTTCTAAACCGATCTGCTGTTTCTTCATTAACTAAGAATAATATTACATCTCCTTGTTTCAATTCTACATCCTGCATTCTCTTATGAGTTAATCCTTCCCCTCTTCTGATGGCAAGTACCGTAGCTCCATAACGTTCTATAAAGTTTACCTCGGAAATACTCTGACCCTGCATAAAAGAACCATAAGGAATTACTACTTCCATTAATTTCTGCCCTTTAATAGGATCTTTTAAATTTTTCTGATAAATATCACTATGAGGAACTAATCGTAACTCATTTCTTTTCATTACTTTTAATATTGTTTCGTGATCAGCTCTAATTATTAAATGATCACCCTTTTTTATGCCTTTTTGGTTAGAAGATTCAATATATTGATTATCTTCACGATTTAACATAACAGAATCCATATCCATACCAGTATTATTTTTAAGATCTTCAAGAGTTCTACCAATTAAGGGTGAATTCTCTTCTACTACAACTTCTGTTAAATATTCTTTCATTTCAAATTCTTCAAATATATTATCTGTAGTAGCAAGTCTATCAGGAATAAGTTTATGACCTATTAAAACCAAATAAGTTACTCCTACTACAAGAACAAGTAATCCTAATTTAGTGAATTCAAACATTGAAAACGGATGGTCAATTAAACGTGCTGAAATATCACTTGCTAATAAATTTGATGAAGTTCCAATTAAGGTAACCATCCCCCCCATCATTGAAGCGTAAGATAAGGGAATTAATAATTTTGAAGGAGAAGTTTTTGTTTTGTTTGCAATATTATTTACCATCGGAATAAAAATAGCTACTACAGGTGTATTATTCAAAATACATGCTATTGAACCTGAAATCCCTGTAATCAAACCAACCTGTCTATAATGATTACTTCCTGTAATATCAGCAATTTTTCTCCCTAAAACCTGTATAATACCCGACTGTTGGATTCCTGCACTTATAACAAACATTGCTAAGACAGTTATGGTTGCTTTATTTGCAAATCCAGATATAGCTTCTTCTGCAGTGATTTTAGTCCATTTATTTAAAACAAATAAAATCACAGGAACAGATAAAGCTATCATATCTATATTTATTGGTTCAAAAAAGAACAATAACATAATGAATATGATTAATAACAATACAACTATAATATCTATATTTAAACTTACCTCATTTATAGAGTTAATATCTTGACTTTGAGCTAAAGATAAAGGGGGAGAAACTAATAATATTAAAAGCACTGAAAATATTATTATAATACTCTTTTGACTCAGCATCATTATAAACCCCCATTAATATATTATCTTATTAATTGAGATGTTTACTATGCTCAGTATATCTTCCCCTTTCCCCACCTATTAATTTAGGCCGGGTTCTAGCTAATGTTAAATTAGCTTCTCCGATTTTTTTGATATCTATTCTAACTGGAACTACTACATGTTTTAGATGCATCCCTATTAAAGTATCACCAATATCTATACCGGCATGACCTGATATTTTTTCAACCATTACCGGATTTTCAAAATGTTTATAGGCAGCTGTAGATAAAGAACCTCCTGCCTTTTTATGAGGCACAGCATTAACAACTTCAAGATTATATTTAACTGCACTTTCTTTTTCAACTACTAAAGCTCTATTAAGATGTTCACAACACTGCACAGCTAAAAATATATCATTTTTCTTTATTAAAGGTATTATCTTTTTTATGATCTTTTCTCCAATCTCAGGATTAGAAGCTGTTCCTATTTTATTACCAGTAATTTCACTAGTACTTCCCCCTAATACAAATATATCACCTTCAAGTAAATCTACTATATCCAATAATTCTGATACAGCATTATAGGAATCTTGTACTATCTTATCTATATCCATATTAAAAACCTCCATATCATATTCTCAATTATTATTTTAACTTTTTATCACTCTATTTTCAACATTATTTAAAAATATCAGTCAATGTTTCTTAGTGCTTTACCATCCAAATAATTATATTTAGAGCCCTGTTTGAAATTAATCTTATTCATTTTATTCAAAATCTTTTGGTGAATTTGGGCCCAATGATTACCCCAGTTAACAAAGAGAGTCTCTTCTTCTGGAGCTCTACCTAATAAACGCTGGACGGCTATATCAGGTGATAGGTATTCTAAAAATGTTAAAACTCTATTTATATACTCCTCTTTACTTTCTAATTTAATTTCACCATTTTCATACATTTCAGCAAACTGTGTATTTTTTCTTATATATAAGGCATGCAATTTAATATTATCAACTTTTAGAGCCGATATCACTTTAGCGTTTTCTATAACATCATCCATGGTATCACCAGGTAAATTTAAAATTAAATGTACCCCTACCTTTATATCATATTTATGGGCAATCATTACTGCATTTATAAATTCCGCTAAAGTATGTTTGCGATTTATATCTTTTAAGGTGTGATAATTAACTGTCTGTAACCCAAGTTCCAAAGTTAAATTGATATCCAAATCATTTTCCTCAATTAAATTATTTAATTCCTTTAAATAATTATCACTAATACAATCAGGTCTTGTCGAAAAACATACCTCTACTACATCTTCAACTTGTGCTGCCTTTTTAACATATTTCTTTAAGTCTTCTAAAGGTAAATAAGTATTACTGAAATTTTGAAAATAAGCTATAAATTTTTCGGCATTATACTTTTCAGCAATATTTTCTTTTAAAGAGTTAATTTGTTTAATAACAGTTCTTTTATGTTCAGTATTTTCAAAAACTGCACCAGTTTCACCACAAAAAAAACAACCCTCAGTCCCTAAATTACCATCTCTATTAGGGCAAGTTACTTCTACATTAACTGGTATTTTATAAGTTTTAACTCCATATCTTCTTTTTAGATGTTCTGAATATTTATAATAACTCAACTTAACACATCCCCTACAAATAGGAAAAGACAGCGTAAACTGTCTTTATCCTTAACTTAATTTTTATTTTCGACTTTTTCTTTTAATTTTTTTAATTCTGGAAACATATATCCATAAAATTCATATAAATTATATACTCCCTTTTCTTCACTTTTTTTCCTCAACTCTTCTCTATCTTGAGATAGATAATCACTAATCATTTTAACAAACTCTTCTGCTTCTTCTTTTTTTAAATAAACTTTATTACTTGATGCATAAGGAATAGGTGAATAATTAAGTTCTTCTAACTTTTCTTCTGGATTCTCTAGTTCACCAAGATATTTATATAAGTCCACAATTCTGTTTTCCAAATGATTGATATAGCCATGTAACCAATATAGATCGTTATCCTCAAGATAATCATAAACAATTTCTTTTCCTTCGACTGATTTTGCAGTAACCCGAATCTTTTCTCGGCCTGTATCATCTGTTTCAATTACAGTTAGAATATCATTTTCTAATAATCTATCAACATATTCATTTATCATCTTTGGTTTCTCTTCAAGTTCATTTATAATCCAATCTCTTGTGACGATGTCATAATTCATTATATCTAGGATATCATGTACAAAAGGATCACCTATTAATTCTAACTGTTCTTTACGATCTAATACTAGTACATCTTTCATTTAAAACCCTCCATTTAAAGGAATTAAAATTCTAACGCTCTAACTTATAATATTCTATAAATATATATTTATTCCTTTAAAAAGGATGGGCTTTTTTGCCCATCCTTTTTAGGAGGTTAATCTATTATATTATTTGAGGTAACTTTAGCCCCCATTTTTAATGAGGTAAAGATTATTACACTTGTAAAAGCATTGATTAAACTAGCAGGAATTACTATAGTATAAAAGAGAACTGTGAAGGGACCTGGGAGTCCAAATAATAATGCCGCTGTGCCAAGAAATACTCCGCCACTTATTAAAGTTCCAACTAGTGTTATTATAGCCATCCCAATTTTATTATTAAAATTATTTAATACAGGTCCTATCATAGCAAAGACTAGTAAAAATGTAACCATCTTATCAACCATATTTGCGACCTGTCCGCCTGGAAAACCAGTTGTTAAAGCAGTAAAAATACCAGTAGCAATAGCAACTAAAAATCCTAATTTAAAATCACGTTTAACAATTATCACTATAAACATCATAGCCAATGAAAAATCAGGTTTCATTCCAAATAAGATCGGTGGAAAAACCGCATGTAATATAAACCCAATAGCAACTAACAATGAAGCTTGAACAATATCTTTTGTATTCATTTAATTCATCTCCCTTTATATTTTTTGTCCTATATCTACTCACTACTTATTTTATTATTAAAGAGAGATTTGCCACCATGTATCCATATTGAAGTAATTTTTATGTAAAATTTTCATAAATATCCTCCTCGCTACTAAATTACTATATAAAATTAAAAAAAGTCCTCCACCCCGCTAGGGACGAAAGACTTAAGTTCCGTGTTGCCACCCATGTTAATCAATTCATGAAAAATTGATTCACTTATAAGGAAACCACTAAATGAGTTCCTTCTTTTCTATAACGGTAAGATTCCGGCGCGGAATACTCTCCTCTTTAATAAGAGAATTTCACCCTGCATCTCCCAAGACCATTCACTACTTTTCTTGATACCGGATTCTCAGCATTACCGATTCTCTGTAATCAAGATAAAATAGTTACTCACCTTGTTCATCGATTTTCTGTTTATTTATTCATATATTGTGTATTATATTAGCACAATATTTAACTACTGTCAAGGATTTTTTATTAAAATAATAGCCTATTACTCAATATTTTGGGATTAAAAGCATTAAATTTGATATTATAAAATTTATTATGTTTTTAATATTTCTATATATTATATTCTTTACCTGAATTAGTGTAAAAATCTTAAACTTTAGTTTATAAATCAAGGCCCCATAAATTGGGGCCTTGATTAAAGTAATAGTTAATCAATAATATTTATATTTAATTTGCAATTTGTTACTAAATATTGTATTTGTTTCTTTATTTAATTTAGAAATTCCATGTAAATTCTGCATAAGCTTTTTCATTGCCCAGCATATTAAGGGTTGAAAAATCATTTGTGTTTTCTTGATCCATAATAACTGCTCCCAAATCTAAGCTATAATCAGTGCCTAAAGATAGTTCCACTTCAGGATTTAACATATATCCATTACCTCCGAGATCAACTATTAAATCAGTATTAATTGTGTGAATACTTCTAAATGGAATATCACCATGAAGGATTAGATAAGTTTGATCTTTTAATAGTTTATCTTTTCCACTATTTTCAAGAATATCATTTATTTTATAGTCTTTATAGCTACGATGAAATACCTGAGCTACTGTATACAAGTTATTTTCGAAAGTGTAATCTCCACCTATTACTGCATCTATTTTCTTCTCCTCATCTTCATTTATATTATAATTTATTTCTGCCCAAGCACCTATAGATTTTAAAGAACCACGTCCACTAAAACCTAGAGCTTGAGTTTCTTTATAACCAAAGTCAATAGATGTTTTTTGTGTACTTGATTTGTTAGTAATTGTATCAACTACAATTTGTGCTAACTCAGCTTTGACTTCTTCATAATCACTAACGATAAGAGGCAAGTCTTCATATCCTTTAAAGTAATTAAGTGCTATATCAAATCCCTTATAATTACGACGAGTTAGTTTTAAACCAACTTCTGGTGAATCAGAAGAATCTAATATTTCTCTGTCTTTTGCTTTATTAATACTGAAATTATTTGCTAATATTTTCTTTGATTTTTTCTCCGGATTAATTGGTAAACCTTCTTTCTTTACTACTTCAGAAACATTTGTATAAATTTCTTCATATATCATTTTTTCTGTTGTATCATTTATCATGTTTTCAATAGTATTAGGTATTAAACTAGGTCGATGTTTAGCTACTAGAACCCCTGATAAGGAAGTGTTGAAATTGAAATAATAATCTGTTTTTATTGCTTGCACTCCTAGTTCAGAACTTGTAGGATCTTCTGCTGTAAAATCGGTTGGATTTATAACATCAGTTGGATTAAGTTCATAAGCACTACCCCAATCTACAATTTGTTTACCTACTCTAATATCAGCATCTTTTAAATAGAAATCCATATAACCTTCTTTTAAATAGTCATAATCATTATCTTCAAAAGGTTTTTCATTTAGTCCTGTATCCTCAAATTTAATATTTTCACTAAGTTTTAATTTTAACACAGGATTTAGATATAGTTTCTTATTCATGCCAAAATCTTTCGTGAATTCCATGTTAAGTTCTGTTATACCTTCATATATCTCTTCATCGTTAAGATAATTAACCTTTTGTGAGAAAACACTATCAAATTGATAACCTTTTACTGATACTGGTAAAGTAAACACTAAAAATAATATCATTAAAACAATTGTGGATTTTTTTAACATCGATATTACCTCCCTTAATATATTTGTTATGTCAAAGAAATTAATATTTGTTCTCCCTAATCTAGTTGCGAGTTAAATATCTTGTTGTGAAAATTCTATTTGCTAATTCTATATTATACTGTACTTCTTCTAATTCAAGAATGGTTTTAGAGCCTTTTTGTTCATCTTTCATTATTATAGTTTCGGGTGTTAAATGTGAATCTATATTTCTATAATTTTTATTAGTCATTATTTTATGAAGTTTTCCATCTTTATCATAAAACTTTAATTTCAATGGCATAAAATCATCTTTTCTAACCCACATTTTCATCTCACTATAGTTTATACTATCTTTAGTAGGGACTGCAGATAATTTATAACAAAGATCTCCATTTATTTTTTCTTCACCTATCAATTCAGATTCATAATCTTTTTTATAATTACTTCCTCCTACCATATCGATATCATTGTAAGTAAAGTCTGTGCCCATGAAATTCCCACTTTTACTATGAGAAGCTATTTTATTTACATTTCCTATTGAAGGTAAATATAACCACATATTTTCTTCCCCATTTTCCTCCCGGGTCAATAATGCTGTATTTTTCACATCACCAGGTTCAAGAAACTTAACTAAACCTTTGTTCTCACCTTTGGTTTTTATAGTGATTTTTCGATCTCTCTTTTGTCCATTTTTATTTACAATTGTCATATCTAAAATAAAATCCCTACTATCAGAATCCATTTCTTCATCAACTTTATCTAAGACTTCCTCACCAGTCATCTTCGCCATTACACTTACTGAAAAAAATACAGTTAATAATAGAATAGATAATATTAATACAGAAATAAATGTTTTAGTTTTTCTCATTTTTAACTCCTCCTAATTTTTATTATTTTTATTCAAATTGCCATTTTTAATTTTTATAGTAGACATTATTAGGCTTGGTAAGATAATTAATGCCCCTACAAATGAAATCACCATCGTAATTGCAGTTAAACCACCAAACGTTTTAAGCGGCGGAAATGATGATAATAATATTATGCTAAATCCTGCTATAACGGCAATTGCATTATATAAATTTGCTCTTCCTACAGTAAATATTGCTTTTTCAAGTGATAAAACTTCGTTTTCTTGTTTTTCTTTCTCTTCTAAATATCTTGTGAAAATATGAATACTATAATCTACACCAATACCAACTGCTATACTTGCAATCATAACAGTAGCGATATCAAGTGAGATCCCTAACCAACCCATCAAACCAAAGTTAATTAAAACTGTAAGTGCTATTGGAAGCGCACAGAAAAAACCTTTTTTCATGGATTTTAATAATAGACTTGTAATAACGAAGGTAAATAATATTGCCGAAATTAGACTTTTGATTTGTCCAGAAACTACTAAATCAGTAACCTCATTACCCAATTCAGGGATACCAGTTAATTCCACTTTATATTTATCTCCAAAATGTTTATCAATAAGGGATCTGATCTCAGCAACTTTTTCTTTTTGTTTAACTGAAGACATAGTTTTCATATTCATTTGAATTAAGCTTTTGTTATAATCAAAGGTTAAATAACTTTCTAATAATTCCTTATCCGACATTTCAAGTAAAAGTAGGTATTGGGCTATTTGGTTTTGAGTAGTTGGGATAATTTCTTCTTCAGGTTTATCATTATTCAATGCCCTGTTTTCCTGCCTGAATAAAGTTACTAATGACATCGGATTGTTTACCGCTTTCACATTTTCAATTTCATCTTGAAAATCTCTCATTCTCTTTAATAGATCAGGATTTTTAATATTGCCATTCACAACAACATTTAAAGATTGACTTCCCCCAAATGCATTATCAACTTTTTCGGTTGCAATTCTAGTAGGTGAATTCTTTTTGAAATAACCAATGTAATTTGTATTAGGCTCCAATTTAGGGAGTACCCAACTAGCTAAAGCAATAATTAACAGAACTATAATAATAATACCTTTTCTTCTATAACGAACTATTTTATTAATACCTTTAAAAAAGTTTGTAGAAAAAGCTCTCTTTTCGGCCGCTTTGAAATGTTTTGGCGTTTTTAGTTTATAAAGTACAGCCGGAATAAATATAATTGATGTTAATAGTGCTACACCAACACCAAATGCAGTTCCCAAAGCAAAATCTTTTATTATAACTAAATCTGAAAAAAACAGTGACGCAAAACCAATCATTGTTGTTCCGCCAGCCATAATCACCGATAATCCTACTTTTTTGATGGAATTTTCAATGGCAAGTTCTACATCATATCCATTTTTTAGTTCTTCATAATAACGAGCAACAATATGGATCACATAAGCAGTACCTACACTTATAAGTAAGACAGGCAATACAGTACTCACTAAGGATAATGGTTTCCCTATAATTGCTTGTAGTCCAACTGTCCATATTACACTTATCAATACTGTAGATATTGGTAATAAAACTCCTCTTAAACTACGGAAAGAAAGATATAAAATCACAACCATAGCAGCAATAACAAATGGAAGTAATTTCTTTAAATCATTTTTCATGTAATCTGTTGCATCTGCAACCATTACAGGACTACCTGTTATATATATTTTTTCAGGACCTTTATAATTTTTTACAGATTTTTGAATTTTATTTACTATTTTTTCAGGTTTGTCTCTATCTTCAATTTCAGCCAATACCATAGTAGACTTAAAATCTTTAGTTACTATTTTACCTAAATATTGATCTCGGCTTAGTAATTCATCTTTTATTTTTTGTACTTCCTCTTTGTTATTTGGTATTTCTTTAATAAATTGATTTACTTCAATACCACCAGCAGAACTTTCTATTTTATCAATATTAGTTAAACTTTTGACCTCCTTAACACCTTCTATATTTTTTAACTCTGAACTCATTCTCTCAATCTTTTTTAATGTTGAGGTGTCAATAATCTCCTCATCTTCAATCATAATTGCAGCAAAAGCCATCCCACCAAATGTATCTTGTACCTCATCATATTTTGTTACAACTTTATTATTTTCTGGTAACATGTCTTTGATGCCAGCTTCTATGTTAATTTGTAATGCAAAATACCCCATCACAACTGTAATGAGTAGTACGAATATTATAATAAACGTTGAATATTTTTTAACAAACTTTGCTAGTTTATCCATATCCAAAACCTCCTTTATCATTTACTCTATTATCTAAATCATGTCCGGGAAATATCTTTAATTATCCTTTAGTACTGACTGGTCAGTTTTTATTATATCAAAAAAAACTTCCTTGTCAAATTAATAACTTGAATTTTAGAGAACAAATGATCTTTTAAACCAACTTAAGGTTCAGTGGAATAACTAGCAAGCCATATATAAAAACAATCAATCGCTTTTTCTTTTAATAATACGATATTTACCACTTTGAGGATCGTTTTTTATTCTATCTACCAATTTTATGCTGAAATTAATATTTTCCATGTTTTTCTTTTTAAGTATTGAACTTAATTTTCTATTGATTCGATGTTTTAATTGAGAAGATGTGCTATCTTCTGTTTTTACTGCTTTTATATGAATATTTACCTCACTCTTTTTTATGACCTGTATTTTTTTCAATCCCTTTACATGAAATTCAACAAATACTATTGGATGGATAAAATCATCTTTTCCCTTTTCGTTTCTCAACCAAAGTAGGTCTTCTTGTCTACCTGAAACTGATTCGACAGTTGTAAAGGGATATTTATTCACTTGTTTATCTGGCTTAACTAAAAGATCATCTATTTTATATCTAATCAAGGGCTCTGTGTAGTTATATAAATTAGTTAACAAAATTCCATCTTCAACTATTTCTAATTGAATTAGGTCATCAAATATATAAATCTGTTGATTACCATCACCAATACCCATTAATATTGATTCAGAAGTTCCATAATAGTTTTTAGGAGTGGTATTCCAATGTTTTTTTATCTTCTCTACTATTTTCTTACTTAAAGGTTCTCCTCCACAAATAACTGTTTCTGGACTGATTTCTAATTGCCCTATTTCCTGATATTCTATTAACATTTTCATTGCTGAAGGATATCCACTGATTACATTTGGCTGCAATGAATTCAATTTATCAATATAATAATTTAATGGAGTATTAATATCTAATAAAAGAAAATCTTTATAAAAATATTCTTCAAATTTATTAACAGGACTTAAAAAGAAACTAATCCCTGCATAATGACCGTCCACTGCTCCAATAAATACATAACTTTTCCTTTGAATACCAAAACTATCAAACAAACGAGAAGCACCTACAGCTTTAAGAAGTTCCCAATTATTTTTAGTATATATATAATATCCTATTTCGCCAGTCGTCCCAGAACTATGAATTACATAATATTTATCATTTAATAATTTAGTTGGGTCTTGATGGTCATCTATAAAATTAATCACATCTTTTTTATTAATATTATCAACTGTAATTAAATCATTAAAATTATCCATCAACAAATTCTTGTTTGTTTTTGGTAAATCTTTTATATCTATATCTTCTAATTCTTCATAAGTAAGTCCTTTACTTTTAAAAAGTTGTTTGTACAATTTACTATTTTTATAAGCATACTTAACTAATTTAATTAACTTATTCTTTTGTAACTTTTCAATTTCATTTTTACTGTAAGTAAGGTGCCTATCATATTGAAACTTTTTATACAATAAATTTATAAAACCCATATTTGTTAACCCCCTTTAACAATTCACATAAAATCTGATACAATAGAAATGGTGAGATATATGTTATATTATAAATTTGATAAAAATAATAATAGAAATGGTGATATTCTACTATTTACAAACCAGCAATTATATGAAAAAATTGATGATAAATCATTTAAACAATTATTTAATGCTAGTAAATTACCTGGAGTAGTTCGGGTAGTTGGGATGCCCGATATCCACCCTGGTTATGGACTACCAATCGGTGGCATTTTAGCAGTAGATCCGTCCAATGGAGTGGTTTCTCCTGGTGCAGTAGGATTTGATATTAATTGTGGAGTTAGATTATTGAAAACAAACTTATCTAAAAATAATATCACAAATGATATCAAAGAAATACTTGAAAAACTTAAAAAACTAATACCCGCTGGAGTAGGAGGAGATTCCAATCTAAAATTCACTCGCAGTGAATTTGAAAATATTGTTGAAAATGGTGTCCCATTTTTAATTAATGCTTTTGGATTTGGTTATAATGAAGATATTAAAAACACCGAAGATAATGGCTTTTTTCCTAATGCTAATACGAACAGTTTATCAGCAAAATCCATAAACAGAGGCATTACCCAATTAGGGAGTCTCGGATCAGGGAATCATTTTATAGAATTGCAATATGTTGATAAGGTTTTTAATGAAAACTCCAATTTTAAAGAAGGTCAAATCACAGTTATGATTCATACTGGTTCAAGAGGCTTTGGTCATCAAGTAGCAAAAGATTATATAGATAAAGCACATCAGGTTAACAAAAATTATGATTTCGATTTTCCCGTTAAAAATTTGGCCTCTTTTGCATTAAATACAAAGGACGCTAATCAATATCTCTCAGCAATGAGTTGTGCAGCAAATTTTGCATACTGTAATCGTCAAATACTAACACATAAAGTCAGAAATATATTTTCAAAACTATTTCCTCATTCGAATTTAGAATTATTTTATGATTTAACTCATAATGTTGCTAGATTTGAAGACCATACAATTAATAACAAAAAAGGAAACTACCTTATTCACAGAAAAGGGGCAACACGTTTAGATAACGACTCTTATGCTCTTTTACCCGGATCTATGGGTACAGCAAGTTATATAATAAAATCTGCAAACTCTGATTCGACAAAACTATCATTATCATCAACTGCTCATGGTTCAGGAAGAATAATGGGGCGACGAGAAGCCAAAAGAAGTATAACCAATTCACAACATCAAGCTTCAATCAAACAAGTTGAGGTCACTTCATCGTCAGGGGAAAGTTTGCTAGACGAATCCCCACTAGCTTACAAAAAAGTTGATGAAGTAATTGAATCTCTAATTGAAACTAAACTAGCTTTCCCTAATGTAAGATTAAAACCATTAGCAGTTTTAAAAGGATAAAAAGGAGATGATGAATCTATGAATACAGGAGCATTTTTAGATATAGACGGTACTCTTTTTAGAGGCTCATTAATGATTCAACACTTTAAAAAGCTAATAAAATATGAAGTCATTGATCCAGTTGTTTGGCATAATCAAGTTAAAAACACTTATGCTGAATGGAAAAGAAGAAAAGGTTTTTATGAAGATTATTTAGAAGAACTAGCAGAAATCTATATTAAAGAATTAAAAGGTATGAATATTTCTAATTTAGAATTCGTTAATAATCAGGTTATTAATTTAAGTGGAGATATTGTATATAGATATACAAGACATATCGTAAATTATCATTTAGAAAAAGACCATAAAGTATTTTTTATTTCTGGTAGTCCAGAATTTTTAGTGCAAAAAATGGCTGAAAAATATAATGTGACTGATTTTAAAGGCAGTAAATATTTATTAGATGATAACGGTAATTTTACAGGAGAAGTAATAAAAATGTGGCAATCTAATAATAAGGAAAAAGTGCTAAATCAATTTGTGGAAGATTATAATGTAAATTTAGATAAAAGCTATTCATACGGAGACACCCAAGGAGATTATAGCATGTTAAAAATGACAGGTAATCCTGTTGCATTTAACCCTAATTTTGATTTATTAACAGCAATCAGACAAGAAAATAGTTTAAAAAATAAAGCAAAAGTAGTTATTGAAAGAAAAGATAACATATATAAAGTCAATCCAGATG
Organism: uncultured Halanaerobiales bacterium; assembly: GCA_913055675.1. GTDB lineage: Bacteria > Bacillota > Halanaerobiia > Halanaerobiales > M55B127 > M55B127. The sequence goes on along the minus strand of CAJXKY010000001.1, from coordinate 599 downwards.
TTGAAATTATATATATATAGATTAATTAAAATGCAAAAACCTCCTTTTAAGGAGGTTTTCAATGTTTTATTCTTCTTCATCTTTTTGATTTAAATATTTAACTTTTTCCTTATAACTTTGAACTATTAATTTAGCTAATTCTTTATCAAATTCAAGGTCTTCTACATAATACCACATATGGTCTTCATTTCTACCTTCTCTAGATTTACGAGATAAATCAGAGTCTTCTTCGTCTTCTTCATAATAAAAGGAAAATTTCAATTTATTATTAGCCTGAAAAGAAACCGACATAAACATCCCGTCTTGAGAACGTTCTTCGGATACATAAAAACTCATCCCATTATGTATCACTTTCCATGCAATAACTTCCTTAAAGTTCTCTAAAAAAGGAAATAATTTTTTGAGAAAATAATCATAAAAATGGAGATACTTAGGCATATGCTTTTTCAGAAACTCTTTTTCCCTTTTATGACCAATCTTAGAAAGCATCTTTTTTAATTTGTTTATTTTAATCTTGACAACTACATAATCATAGACATTTGACATTATATCCCTCCATATTTGTAGAACAACAAATATATTATCCTATTATATTATTA